>JAPSGP010000321.1 GCA_031177445.1 Acidimicrobiia bacterium | reverse complement strand
GCCAGCCGATGACGCGGCTGGCGGGTCGGGCGAAGACCGGGCCGAGCACGAAGACACCGATGAAAACGAGGAACACGCCGATGCCGACGAACTGGATGCCGGCGTCGCCGAGCAGCCCCGACAGCAGCGCCACCACTCCGATCACCGTGATCGCGAGCCCGATGACGATCCGCCGGCCGGAATGGGCTCGGGCCTCGACCGCGACATCGCGCAACGCCGCCACCGGTGGCACGCGCGCGGCGCGCCGGGCCGGCACGACCGCCGACGCGAGGGAGATCACCGTGCCCACGACGAGGGAGATGATCACGGTGTCGGCCGTGACGACGACGCCCCCGGCAGGGATGTCGAAGCCGAACGCGTCGAGCAGGCCTTTGAGGCCCCCGGACAGCAGGATCCCGAGCCCGAGGCCGACGACCGAGGCGAGGAGGCCCACGATGATCGCTTCGACCAGCACTGAGATCGTGACCTGGCGTCCACTCGCTCCGACGGCTCGGAGGAGCGCCATCTCGCGCGTGCGTTGCGCGACCACGATCGAGAAGGTGTTGAAGATGATGAAGCTCCCGACGAACAAGGCGACGAGGGCGAAGATCAGCAGGGCGGTGTTGAAGAACTGCAGCGCGTCCTGGATCGAGTCCTGCTCCTCCTTCGTGATCTCCGACCCGGTGAGCACCTGCAGCTGGTTGTCGTCGAGCCCGGTACGAATCCGGCCGGCGAGCTCTTGTTCGGAGATGCCGGACTCGGCGACGGCGCTGATGGTGTCGAACTGCCCTTCGCCGAAGCTCACTTGCTGCGCGGTCTCGGTGTCGAAGAGGACGGCGGTCGCGCCCGCCAGACTGTCCTCGTCGCCGAACTTGGCGATGCCAACGACCTGGTACTCCTTCGGCGGTGACGCGGTGAGGACCTGGACGCGGTCGCCGACGTTGAAGTTCTCGTCCTCGGCCGTGCGGGCGTCGATCACGACCTCGTCAGCGCCGTTCGGAGGCGCTCCTCCGCGTTCGATGCGGAACGGGTTCAGCGCTCGAACATTGGTCCAGTTGAACCCGAAGGTCGGCGCGCCCTGCTCCGGGGTGCCGATGGCGTCGCCCTTGCGGTCGACCATCTGCGCGTAGAACTGCAGGTTGCCGGCGGCCGCACGCACGCCGTCGACCGCCTCGATCTCGGGGAGGAGATCGGCGGAGATCCGCGATCGCTGCTCGTCGCCGCCGAAGTCGACCTCGATCGAGTCGCGGGAGCGAACGACTGCATCGGTGCCGTCGTAGACGCTGGCAAACAGGTCGTCGAAGGTCTTCGAGATGGTGTCGGTGAGAACCAGCGTTCCCGACATGAAGGCGACGCCGAGCATGACGGAAAGCGCCGTCAAGGCAAAGCGCAGCTTGTGCGCGAACAGGCCCTTCAGCGTGACCTTGCCCACCGGCTACTCGCCGAGCTGCTTCATGCGATCGATGACCGACTCGGTAGTCGGCGAGCGCATCTCGGCGACGATCTTTCCGTCGGCGAGGAACACGACGCGATCGGAGTACGACGCCGAGACCGGGTCGTGGGTGACCATCACGATCGTCTGGCCGAAGTCCGTCACGGCTCGACACATGAACCCGAGGATCTCGGCCCCGGCCTTCGAGTCGAGGTTCCCGGTCGGTTCGTCGGCGAAGACGATCTCGGGCCGGCTGATGAGCGCTCGCGCCACCGCGACGCGTTGCTGCTGACCGCCCGACAGCTCCGACGGCCGGTGGTGGAGCCGGTCGCGCAGGTTCACGGTGTCGACGACCTGGTCGAGCCATTGCGGATCGGGCTTCCGCCCCGCGAGCGCGAGCGGCAGCGTGATGTTCTCGAGCGCGGTCAGCGTCGGGATCAGGTTGTAGGCCTGGAAGATGAAGCCGATGCGGTCGCGCCGCACGACGGTCAGCGCCTTCTCGGAACTGGCGCTGATCTCGAGGTCGCGCAGGAACACTCGGCCCGAGGTCACGCGGTCGAGACCGGCGAGGCAGTGCAGCAACGTCGACTTGCCCGATCCCGACGGGCCCATGATCGCGGTGAAGTGGCCGCCGGCGAACTCGACGCTGACTCCGTCGAGCGCGTGTACGGCGGCCTGACCGCTTCCGTAGACCTTGGTGATGTTGTCGGCTCGGGCGGCGATGGTTTCGGCGGCCGGGCGTGGTCCGGCGAGGGCGGATGTCACGGGGTGGACCTCCTGCTGGCGACGTCATGAAGCTACCCAAAGCCGCGACGCGGAATTTTCGTCGAACGTGCAACAACCGGGCGGGTGACGGACGTCAGGGCGTGCCGACCGGCGTCTCCGGCTCGGTCGAGTGGTCGAGCGGGTGCCCGGCGCGCCGGTCGGCAGGGGCCCGACCGAGCGGGTACTCGGGGCCTCGGCGGCCGAGCCACACGAACCATGCCACGCCGAACACGCACACGATCGCGCTGACGAACGAGTTGATCCGTATGCCGCCGATCTCGTTGGCGGGGTCGACTCGCAGGTTCTCGAAGAAGAAGCGGCCGAAGGTGTACATCGCCAGGTACAGGGCGAAGCCCTGGCCCTTGCGCAGCCGGAACCGGCGCTCGACCGCGAGGAACACGCCCAGCAGGAACAGGCAGTACAGCGACTCGTACAGGAACGTGGGGTGGAACGTGTCGACGTTCTCGTAGCCGGCGGGGCGGTTCTCGGGGGAGATCTCCAGACCCCAGGCCAGGTCGGTCGGCCCGCCGAAGAGCTCTTGGTTGAACCAGTTCCCCCACCGGCCGATGGCCTGGGCGGCGAGGAGCCCGGGCGCGATGCAGTCCATGAGGGCGAGGGTGTCGAGGTGGCGGATCTTCGTCACCAGGACGACGGCGATCACGCCGCCTCCGATGACACCCCAGATGCTGAGGCCGCCTTCCCAGATCTCGAAGACCTTGAGCCAGTCGTCGGTGAACAGCTGGTAATCGCTGATGACGTGGTAGACGCGTGCACCCACGATGCCGCCGACGATGACCCAGATCGCGAGATCGGCGAAATCCTTCTGGACGTAGCCGCGCCGGCCCCAGCGCGTCTCGGCGATCTTGGCCGCGACCAGCACCCCGATGGCGAGGAGCAGCCCGTAGACATGGATGGGCAGGGGGCCGACGTCGACGACGCCGCTGTCGGGGCTTGGGATCGACGCCAGCACGGTGTGCATATCTTTCCCGCTCGCCTCCGCAGGCTCCGGCTCGTGCAGCGCCGGTCGGCAAAGCCGCCGTCGCCGCGCGCCATCGTAGGAGTGTGGCTATGGGCCGCCGGGGGCGGGCCCCTGCCCGTTGCTCGACACCGGGACCACCAGCCGCCGGCTCTCGATGACCGCGTCGATGAGGCCGTAGGCGACCGCGTCGGCGCCCCGCAGGATGTAGTCGCGGTCGATGTCGCGCTCGATGCGCTCGGGCGGCTGACCGGTGTGGCGCGCCAGCGCCGCCACCATCCGGTCGCGCTGCGCGATGACCTCGCGTGCCCAGATCTCGATGTCCACCGACTGCCCCTGGGCGCCGCCGTGCGGCTGATGGATCAGGATGCGCGCGTGCGGCAACGTGCTGCGCTTGCCCGCAGCACCCGCCGCCAGCAGCACGGCCGCCGACGACGCCGCCTGCCCGACACAGGTGGTGGCGACGTCGGGCCTGACGTACTGCATCGTGTCGTAGATCGCGAACAGCGCATTCACCTCGCCCCCGGGGCTGTTGACGTAGAGCTGGATGTCCTTGTCCGGGTCCTCGGACTCGAGGTGCAGGAGTTGGGCGACGACGAGGTTGGCGACGGCGTCGTCGATCTCGCCGGTCAGGAAGACCACCCGGTCCTTCAACAGGCGTGAGTAGAGGTCGAACGCCCGCTCGCCCCGGGCGCTCTGCTCGATCACGGTGGGGACGAGAAGCCGGCTCATGGCGCCTCCAGGAAACGGGGATCTGCATCGTCACGTCGGCCACGTCGCGCCCGTAGCGCTCGGCGATCCGGCCCACCACGCGAAGCTGCTCGTTGGTGAAGCGGCCGCCGGTGAGCCGCACGCGCAGCATGAAGTGCGAG
>JAPSGP010000604.1 GCA_031177445.1 Acidimicrobiia bacterium | reverse complement strand
GCCCCGCCTTCTGGGGCAGGCGCACGATGACCGCGCCGAGCGGCGACGCGAGCAGCTTGATGAACTTCGGCGCCTCGATCTCGGGCACCACGGGTCCGCCGCCGACGAGCGCAACGCGACCCACGCGGTCGGGGTGAGCTGCCGCCAGGCGCAGCGCCCAGACGTTGCCGATCGAGTGGCCGACGACGTTTACGCGCTCGAGGCCGGTGGCGTCGAGCGCGTCCGAGATGACGCGAGCGACCACGTCTGCGTAGCGATCGGTCGAGTAGTCGATCGGGGTGCTCAGGCCCCAGCCGGGTCGATCGAGTAGCAGGGCCCGCACGCCGCGCAGCGTGCGGAGCAGCGCACCCCAGTATGGCCCGGTGCCCGGCGTGCCGGGGATGAACACCGTCGGCTCGCCCGACCCCACCTCGATGATGCGCAGCCGCGCCGGGGGCTGATCGATCTCGACGAACCTCTCAGCGGGCTCGAGGCCATAGTGATCCCACAGGGCGCGCTCTGCCTCCTGATAGCGCTCCACCCGTGGATCGGTCCGCTCCGCGGGTACCGCCTGACTGACCATCTCATCACCTCATGTCCTGGCGTTTTCGGTGAGTTCGACGGTAGGACCAGCATCGATCGTGGGGAAGTTTCATCCGAGAACTTCTCCGGGTTGTCCGGCGGTGGGAGAATCGGCGCGTGGCTGGCGACGGCGACTACTGTTCGTTCACGAAAGCGGTCGAGCACCTGGGTGACCGATGGAGCCTCGTGATCATCCGGGAGCTCATGCTGCACGGAACGCTCGGATTCAACGCACTCGTCGACGGAATGCCGGGAATCAGCCGGTCTGTGCTTGCCGCGCGCCTCCGCAAGCTCGAGGATCTCGGAATCGTCACCCGTGACCGCGAATCCGGGCGAGGCGTCCCCGGCTACTGCCTGACGCGCGCCGGTCGCGAGCTGCGACCAATCCTCCAGACGCTCCGCCAGTGGTCTGAGCGGTTCGTCCCCGAAGATCCGGCGATGGTGGAGCGCGATCCAGACATCGTCCTGAAGCGGTTGGCGGGGCGCATCGACCGGGACCGACTTCCGGCGCAGCAGGTGGTGATCGACCTCAACATCGGGGGGACCCGGATCGATCGCGCGTGGCTCGTGCTCGAGCGCGGCGTGGAGCCATCGGTCTGTATCGAAGATCCAGGCCTTGCCGAGGACCGCTACGTCTTCCTCGAGACCGACGTGCGGACCCTTGATCGCGTCTCGCGTCGCGCGCGCAGCTGGTGGGACGCGATCACCGATGGCTCGATCAGGCTCTACGGCGAGCCAACCCTCGTTCAAGCACTGCCAGTGTGGTTCGGCCAGCGCGATCGCGTCGCCACGTCGGCCCGGGAAGGATCAGTCGCGGGGGCTCGCCGTACGGCCTCGCAACCCAGCGGTCAGACGGCGACGCCGGTCAGGCGGCTGAAGTCGGCATAGGGCGTCGCGAAGGTGGCCCCGGCCCGACCAGCCATCGCCATCTCGCGGAGCGACTCGCTTGGGTTGCCGAACATCCGGACCCCGACGGCGTCGAGGAACTCGGAGGCCCGAGCCAGGCGGACGCCCGCGAGCTGCCTGGTGCTC
>JAPSGP010000081.1 GCA_031177445.1 Acidimicrobiia bacterium | reverse complement strand
ACGCGGCGTCGCTGCGTCAGGCTTTCGCCCATTGCGCAAGATTCCCTACTGCTGCCTCCCGTAGGAGTCTGGGCCGTGTCTCAGTCCCAGTGTGGCTGGACATCCTCTCAGACCAGCTATCCGTCGTCGCCTTGGTAGGCCATTACCCCACCAACAAGCTGATAGACCGCGAGCCCATCCCGAAGCGGAATCCATTTCCTCGCAGCGCCATGCGATGCTGCGAGGACATCCGGTATTAGACCAGGTTTCCCCGGCTTGTCCCGGTCTTCGGGGCAGGTTGCTCACGTGTTACTCACCCGTTCGCCACTTTCCACCCGGGCAAGCCCGGGCTTCTCGTTCGACTTGCATGTATGAAGCGCGCCGCCAGCGTTCGTCCTGAGCCAGGATCAAACTCTCCATCGAGATCTCGACGCGCACCCGAAGGTGCATCGCCTTCGATCAGTTGAGAGCCGCCGCTCGAGCCCACTGGACCCGACCGGCAACTGGCACGGTCGCCCTCGAGCGGAGCCCGAAGCCGACCATGGGAATTGCTGTGATGGGACTCCGTCCCCGCCGCCCGCGCTCACGCGCGACCGGTCAGGTGCGGAGTGCCCGCACTGGCTTTGTCATCACTGTTCCGTTTTCAAGGAGCCGCGGCCCGACCGGAGCCAGAGGCGCCCATTACGGGCGAAGCCGGCAGAATCGTCGGGCAGACACTCACCCCACGCCGCGTGTGGAAGCTGCCGCGAGGAGCGTCCGTGTCAAGCGCTCCGGCCAGAGGCAAGAACACCTCCGCCGAGCGGACCCATCATCCTACGGATGAGGGCAACGACTGTCAAACGGTGGCCGGGCCGCTAGTGTTCCCGGAAATGGGCAGATCCGGAGAAAAGCGAAAAGGCCGGCGCCACCTGCCCAAGGTCGGGACCGCCTCCGAGCGTACCTACGCCCAGCGGCACGAGCGCCAGGCGGTGGCCGAGAACTTCGGCATCCGCCAGGGCCAGGCCACGGGCTGGGCCCGGATCGTGGTCTGGGTCCTGGTGGTGGCGGTGGTGCTGGGCGGCCTCCTCGGCGCCATCTCGCTGGCCTTCATCGACTAGGCGCTCTCAGCCACTGCCCATCTGCAGCCAGGCCGCTTTCCGCTTCCCCAGCTGGAGCAGCCGACCGTCGAGCTCGCCGCCGGTCAGCGTTGCTTTCGGGTCGGACACGCGCTCCCCGTCCAGGTAGACGCCGGCCCCCTGGATCTGGCGCCGGCCCTCCCGGGTCGATGGCACCAGCTTGGCGAGCTTCAAGAGCTGGGCCACCTCGATCCGGCCGTCGCGGAGCTCCTCCGGGTCCACCGTGACCTCGGGGACGTCGGAGGGCGCCTCCCTCGCCCGGAACACCCGGTCGAACTCGGCTTCGGCCTGCTCCCCTGCTCCGGGACCGTGGTACAGGTCGACGACGGTCCGCGCGAGCAGCCGCTTCAGCACGGCCCGCTCCCCCGCCTCGGCGGCGTCGAGTCTGCCCGTCACCTCTTCGACCCGATCGGGGCCCCAACCGGTGGTCAGCGCGAAGTACTGCGGCATGAGGTCGTCGGGGATCGACATGAGCTTGCCGAACTGCTCGTTCGGCGGCTCCGCGATGCCGACGTAGTTGCCCAGCGACTTCGACATCTTCTCGCCGCCGCTCGTGCCCTCGAGCAGTGGCGTGGTGAGGACCACTTGCGGCCGCTGCTCTTCGGCGACCTGGAGGTGGCGACCCATGAGGTTGTTGAAGAGCTGATCGGTCCCGCCGAGCTCGACGTCGGCCGCGACCTCCACCGAGTCCAGCCCCTGGAGCAGCGGGTACAGCAGCTCCATCAGCGCGATCGGCTTGCCGTCGGCGTACCGCCGAGCGAAGTCGTTGCGCTCGAGCAGCTGCGCCACGGTGACGCGCGAGGTGAGCTGCAGGACCTCCTCCATGTCGAGCCGATGCAGCCAGCCAGAATTGCGGTGGACCTCGATCCGGTTCTCGTCGAAGTCGAGGATCCTCTTCACCTGGTCGAGATAGGTCCGCGCGTGGCGGTCGATCTCCTCCGCCGACAGCTGCGGCCGGGTCGCCGATCGTCCCGACGGGTCACCGACCCGGGCGGTGAAGTCCCCGACGATGAGGACCGCCTTGTGCCCGAGATCCTGGAACTGGCGCAGCTTGCGGAGCACGACGGCGAACCCCAGATGGATGTCGGACGCGGTCGGATCGATCCCGAGCTTGACCCGGAGCTGCTGGCCCGACGCGAGCCGCTCGCGCAACTCCTCTTCTCGGATGCACTCGACCGTTCCTGCGCGCAACACGCGAAATTGCTGGTCGACGTCCATCGAGCGCACGCTACCGGCTGACGTTGGGATCGCCGGGGACGAACCAGCGCCAAAGATGCTCGTCGCCGCGGCCGAGCGACAAGCCCACTCTCCCCGACACTCCGGGTCGGCGAGGCGGCGGCAGCCCGTCGTCGAGGATGCGGATCGGTCCTCGGACCAGGTCGTCACCGTCGTGCTCGCCGGTGATCCCGAGCGCCTGAGCCAGCTTCGCCGGCCCCGAGCACAGATCGCGCTCGCGCCGCGCCTTCGGCCGCCACCGACGCATCGCCTCGAGCCCTTCGAGTGGCGCGGCGGCGCGCAGGAGGACGGCGCTGGCGTCGTCATCGCGGTGCGCGACCACGTTGGCGCACCAGTGCATGCCGTAGGTGAAGTACACGTAGAGGCGGCCGGGTGGGCCGAACATGGTGGCGTTGCGACGCGTCGGTCCCCGATACGCATGGCTCCCGGGATCGTCCGAACCGCAGTACGCCTCGACCTCGACGATGCGAGCAACGAGCCGACCCGCCTCCGGGTGCCGGTGCACCAGGAGCTTGTTCAGCAACTCCGGCGCGAGGTCGACGGACTCGCGCGCATAGAACGAGCGCGCCAGGGTTCGGGCCACCGTGCGTCAGGTTTCGGGGTCGAGCCAGGCGGCCTGCTCCGCCAGCCGGGCCCGGGCGGCGTCGAGCTGGTGCTGCACCGGCAGCGGACCGCCCCCGCCCGGTGTGGTGCGTTGCTGCACCGCCACGCCGGGCTCGAGCAGCTCGAGCGCCTCCACGCCCAAGGTGGGCTCGACCCGGACCAGCTCCTCGAGCGCCACCCCTCGCTCGTACGCCTGACGCACCAGGGCACCCACCGTGGCGTGCGCCTCTCGGAAGGGCACGCCCTGCTGCACGAGTCGCTCGGCGAGATCGGTCGCGGCCGACGCAGCGCCATCGGCCGCCGCCTGCATGCGCTCGGTGTCGAACTCGGCCGTTGCCAAGAGGCCCGCCATCGCCGGAAGCGCGCGACCGCAGACGTCGAGCGCGTCGAACAGCGGTTCCTTGTCGCCCTGCAGATCCCGGTTGTACGAGAGGGGAAGCCCCTTCAGCGTGGCCAGCAGGCCGGCGAGGTCGCCGATGAGGCGCCCCGCGCTGCCCCGGGCGAGCTCGGCGATGTCGGGGTTCTTCTTCTGCGGCAGCATCGACGAGCCCGTGCTATAGGCATCGGCGAGCCGGACGAACCCGAACTCCTCGGTGGACCACAGCACGATCTCCTCGCCCAGTCGGGAGAGATGGATCTGGGTGAGCGTGGCCACGAAGACCGCCTCGGCGACGAAGTCGCGGTCGGACACCGCATCGAGCGAGTTCTCGAACCGGCGCCCGAACCCGAGTGCGGCGGCGACGTGATCGGGATCGAGGGGGAGGCTCGAGCCCGCGAGCGCCCCGGCCCCGAGCGGTGACACGTCGAGGCGCCGGAGGGCGTCGACCCAACGATCCACGTCGCGCGCGAACGCCCAGAAGTGCGCCAGGAGATGGTGCGCCAGCAGGACAGGCTGCGCCCGCTGCAGGTGCGTGTAGCCGGGCAGGTACGCGTCGCCGACCTCCGCGGCCCGCCCGACGAGCACCTCCTGGAGCTCGTGCACGCGGCGAACGAGCTCGCGCCCTTCTCGCCGGACATAGAGCCGGAGGTCCAGCGCGACCTGGTCGTTGCGGCTCCGACCGGTGTGGAGCTTGGCGCCGGCCGGTCCGGCGAGATCGGTCACCCGCCGTTCGATCGCGGTGTGGATGTCCTCGTCGGTCGGTACGAAGGCGAACGTGCCCTCCGCCATCTCTCGCTCCACCCGTTCGAGCGCGCCGGTCACGACCGCGGCCTCCTCGTCCGTCATCAGCCCTACTCGGGCGAGCATGGCGACGTGCGCGCGCGATCCGGCGAGGTCGTCGGCCGCGAGCCGGCGGTCGAACGGCAGACTGTTCGTGAACGCGGTCAGTGCCTCGGCCGGCGGCTCGGCAAAGCGGCCGTGCCACAGCGGCCGAGCTTCGCGACTCACTCGGGTGGGCCCTGCCGGCGGGCAATGGTCTCGACGCCGAGGCCCCAGAGGCGCACGAAGCCGGCGGCGTCGTCGTGGCGAAAGGCGTCGGCGGCGTCGTAGGTCGCGAGCTCGTAGTCGTACAGCGCACGCTCCGCGCGGCGGCCGGCGACGAAACAGCGGCCGGGCTCGAGCCGCAGCCGGACCTCGCCCGTCACCGGCCGCTGTGACGCGCCCACGAACGCATCGAGCGCGGCGCGCAACGGGGAGTGCCAGAGCCCGTCGTACACGAGCTCGGCGTAGCGGGGCTCGAGGCGGGCCTTCTCGCGCAGCAGATCGCGCTCGAGCGTGATCGACTCGAGGTCGGCGTGGGCGAGGACGAGCGCCAGCGCCGCCGGGCACTCGTAGATCTCGCGACTCTTGATCCCAACCCGCCGGTTCTCGACCATGTCGATGCGGCCCCACCCGTAGCGCCCAACGGTGACGCCGAGGGTGGCGATGAGCTCGCGCAGCGGGAGCGCAGCACCGTCCAGGGAGACCGGGACACCGTGTTCGAAGCCGACGACCACCTGGGTGGGCTCGGCGGGCGCGTTCGCCACACTGCCCGTGAGCGCGTACGCCGCTTCGGGCGGCTCCACCCACGGATCCTCGATGATCCCGCACTCGATCGCCCGGCCCCAGAGGTTCTCGTCGATCGAGTACGGGCTGTCCTTGCGCACCCGGATCGGGATCCCGTGCGCGTGGGCGTAGTCGATGGCGTCATCGCGGGTGAAGCCCCACGTGCGCACCGGAGCCAGCACCTCGAGATCGGGCGCCAGCGCACGGGACGAGACTTCGAAGCGCACCTGGTCGTTGCCCTTCCCCGTGCAGCCGTGGGCAACGGCGTCGGCGCCGTGTGCACGCGCTGCCCGCACCAGGTGGCGCACGATGACCGGCCGTGAGAGCGCCGACACGAGTGGGTACTTCCCTTCGTACAGCGCGTTTGCCTGCAGCGCGGGGAGCACGAACTCCTCGGCGTACTCGTCGCGCACGTCGGCGACGATCGCCTCGACTGCACCGGCGGCGAGCGCTCGCTGGCGGATCGTCTCCCAGTCGTCGTCGCTGCTCTGCCCGACGTCGGCCGCGAGCGCGATCACCTCGGCGCCCCACTCTTCGGTGATCCACCGCACCGCGACCGAGGTGTCGAGCCCACCCGAGTACGCCAAGATCACTCGCTTCGCCATGTTCCGCCTCTCAGAGCCCGGCCAGCTCGGCGAGCCGGCCGGCCACCTCGGAGCCGCCCGCGCCCTCGGCACACACGACGAGCACGGTGTCGTCGCCGGCGACGGTCCCGAGGATGTCGTTCAACCCGGCACGATCAAGGGCGGAGCCGATCACGTGCGCGGATCCGGGCGGCGTGCGCAGGACGACGAGGTTGGCGCTGAACGCCACGTCGACGACGAACTCCCCCATCACCCGCCGGAGGTGGTCGTCCGGGGCGGAGGCATCCTTGGCGTGCTCGGGAATCGCGTACGCCATGGTGCCGCCGGGGATGCGCACCTTCACGGCACCGAGGTCCTCGAGGTCGCGGCTCACGGTCGCCTGGGTGGCGACGATGCCGTCGGAGGCCAGCAGTTCGACCAGCTGGGACTGGCTCGACACCGCCTGCTCCTCGAGGACGCGCGCGATCCGGTGCTGCCGTTGCGGCTTCCCGAGCGTCGCCACTACGACTCCTCCATCAGGTCGGCGAGCAGCGCGCGGGTCGCGTGCATGCGGTTCGCCGCCTGATCCCATACGACGGACTGCGGTCCGTCGATGACCTCGGCGCTGACCTCCTCGCCCCGGTGCGCGGGCAGGCAGTGGAGGAAGAGCGCCTGCTCCCCCGCGGTCTCCATCAGCGCCCGATCGACCTGGAACCCCGCGAACGCACTGCGGCGGGCCTCGGCCTCTTCCTCCTGGCCCATCGACGTCCACACGTCCGTGTAGAGGGCGTCGGCGCCCTTGACGACCTCGTACGGGTCGTTCGTGACCTCGACCGCGCCTCCGAGATTGCGAGCGCGGTCGACGACGTCCTCGTCGAGCTCGTATCCCGGCGGTGAGGCCACCGTGAGCTCGATCCCGCTGAGCGCGGCCACGAAGGCGAGGGACGCGGCGACGTTGTTGCCGTCGCCCACGTACACGACGCGCCGGCCTTCGAGGGTGCCGAGCCGCTCGTGCAGCGTGAGCACGTCGGCGAGCGCCTGGCACGGGTGGGCGCGGTCCGAGAGGAGGTTCACGACCGGCACCGGGACCGCGCCCGCCATGACTTCCAGCGTGGCGTGATCGAAGACGCGGGCTGCGATGACCGCGCAATACCCGGACAGGGTTCGGGCGACGTCCTCGACGCTCTCCCGCACTCCGAGGCCGACCTCCTCGCCGCGGATGTAGATCGGGTGGCCCCCCAGGCCGACGACCGCCATCTCGGTGGAGGCGCGCGTGCGCGCCGACGGCTTCTCGAACACGAGCGCGACGCCCTGATCGGCGAGGGTCGCCGGCAACGCGGACGGAGACTGCTTCCACGCCGTCGCCCAGTCGAGCAGGCGCGCCAGTCGATCGGGAGTGAAGCCGTCGACCTCGAGGAAGTCGCGTTTCATGGGCCGTTGCCCCCGACGTATTCGAGGACGCGTTCGAAGGTGCGCATGCCCTCGTCGATCTCCTCGTCGCTGACGAGCAACGGTGGTGCGAACCGGATCGCGGTCGGCGTCACCGCGTTCACCACGAGGCCCCGGTCGAGGCACGCGCGCGCGACGTCGGCGGCGACGATGCCGGGCACGAGCTCGGCGGCGAGCAGCAGGCCTGCGCCCCGGACGTCGGCGATCTGTGGGAGCGCGAGCAGCGCCTTGGTGAGCCGTTCGCCCGCGCGTACGGCTCGGGCGGGCACGTCCTCGGCCTCCATCACGTCGAGGACCGCCAGCGCCGCCGCGACCGCCAGTGGCTGCCCGCCGAAGGTGGTGGCGTGGTCGCCGGGCCGAAAGGCGGCCGCGACCTCGGTACGTGCCCAGCACGCGCCGATCGGCATCCCGTTGCCGAGGGCCTTGGCCATGGTGACGACGTCGGGCCGCACGCCGTCCGGGCGCACCCCGTCAGCGTGCTGGAACCCGAACCACCGCCCGGTCCGGCCGAGGCCGGTCTGGACCTCGTCCATGATCAGCAGCACCTCGCGCTCGTCGCACCACGCCCGCACCTGCTCGAGGTAGCCGGGCGGCGCCACGTTCACCCCGCCCTCGCCCTGCACCGGCTCCAGCAGCACCGCGCAGACCCGCTCGTCGAGCGCGGCCGCCAGCGCGCCGGCGTCGCCGAAGCCGACTTGGCGGAAGCCGGGGGGCAGCGGTTGGAACACTTCCTGCTTCTGGGGCTGGCCGGTGGCGGCGAGCGTGGTCAGGGTGCGGCCGTGGAACGAGCCGTAGGCCGAGACCACGTGGTAGCGCTCGGGCCCGCCGTTCGTCTGGCCGTATCGCCGCGCGAGCTTGATCGCGCACTCGTTGGCCTCGGCACCCGAGTTGGCGAAGAAGACCTTGCCCCCGCCGATCATCGTCACGAGACGGCGTGCGAGCTCGGGTTGCAGCGGGTTGTAGTAGAGGTTCGAGACGTGCACCAACGTCCGCGCCTGTTCGGCGAGCGCGTCCGCCACCGTCGGATGGGCATGTCCGAGCGAGACCACGGCGAGCCCGCCGAGGAAGTCGAGGTACTCCTTGCCGTCGACGTCCCAGAGCCGCGTCCCCTCGCCCCGCACGAACGCCACCGGCAGGCGGGTGTACGTGCCCATGACGTACTTCTCGTCGAGACCTCGGATCTGGTCGAAGGTGCGCGCCGGTGCCGTCACGGTCCCACCATCGTGCCGATGCCTTCACGGGTGAAGAACTCGAGGAGCAGGGCGTGCGGGACGCGCCCGTCGAGGATGTGCGCCCGGTGCACCCCGCCCTTCACCGCGAACACGCACGACCGGATCTTGGGGATCATCCCCTCGGAAAGCGACTCGCTGTCGAGCAAGATCTCGAGCTCCCGGACGTCGATGTTCGAGATCAGCGAGGACTCGTCGGCAAAGTCGCGATAGAGGCCGGCGACGTCGGTGAGGTAGACGAGCTTCTCCGCCGCGAGTGACTCGGCGATCGCGCCCGCGACCGTGTCGGCGTTCACGTTGTACGCCTGGCCGGTCTCGTCGACGCCGACCGTCGCCACCACTGGGATCAGCTCCTCCCGGATGAGCCGCTCGAGGATGGACGGGTCGATGCGGCGGACGTCGCCGACGAACCCGAGCTTCTCGTCGCGCTGGCCGACGGTGATGAGCCCGGCGTCCTCGCCCGACAGGCCCACCGCGTACGACCCGTGGCGGTTCACCGACGCGACGATCTCGCGGTTCACCTTGCCTACCAGCGCCATGCGGACGATGTCGACGGTCTCGGCGTCGGTGACCCGGAGCCCGTCGACGAACACCGGCTCCTTGCCGAGCCTGCGCATGAGCTCGCTGATCTGCGGCCCCCCGCCGTGGACGACGACCGGGTTCATGCCGACGAGTCGCATCAGCACGACGTCCTGGGCGAACAGGTCGGCCAGCGCGGGGTCGTCCATGGCGTGCCCGCCGTACTTGATGACGACGGTCCGGCCCGAGAACTCGCGGATGTACGGCAGCGCCTCCGCCAGGATCGCGGCCTTCTCGTGGACGCTCACGACGTCCGCCGGTTCTCGTCGATGTACGCGTGGCTGAGGTCGGTGAACACGACGTAGGCCTCGCCGTCGCCCTGATGCAGGTGGCAGTCAATGCGGATGTCGCGAGCCGCCATCACCGCGGCGAGGGCGTCAACGTCGTGAGCGTGCGCGACGCCGTCGCGGCATACCTGCACGCCGCCGTACGAGATGTCGACGCGCTCGGGATCCAGGAACACACCGCTGGCGCCCAGCTCCGACAGGATGCGGCCCCAGTACGGGTCGTCGCCGTTCAGCGAGCACTGCACCAATTGACTGTTCGCCACCGCGCGCGCGGCCAGGCGGGCGTCGGCGCGAGAGCGCGCACCATGGACATACACGGTGGCGCGCTTGGTAACGCCCTCGGCATCGGCCGCCATGTCCAGCGCCAGGTTCTGGCACACGACCTCCATCGCGCGCTGGAGCGAGTCGAGGTCTGAGCCTGTGAGCGCGTTACCCCCGGCGGCACCGCTCGCGAGGGCGAGGACCGTGTCGTTGGTGCTCGTGCATCCATCGATGGTGAGGCCGTTGAAGGTGAAGCTCACCGCTTGTTCCAGCGCTGCCTGCAGGTCGGTG
>JAPSGP010000603.1 GCA_031177445.1 Acidimicrobiia bacterium | reverse complement strand
CCTGGTACCCGACCTTGGGCAAGACGCGGTTTCCGCTGTGGGACGAGGTCACGACGTGCTACCACGAGGGCGTTCCCGGTCATCACCTGCAGATCGCCCAGGTGCGGCATCTGGCGGGCACGCTCTCTCGGTACCAGCGCACGCTGGCGGGGACCTCGGGCCACGCCGAAGGATGGGCGCTCTACGCGGAGCGCCTGATGGGCGAGCTCGGTTTTCTCGACGAGCCCGACTACGAGCTGGGGATGCTCGCCGCGCAAGCGATGCGCGCGATGCGCGTGATCGTCGACATCGGCCTGCACCTCGAGCTGCCGATTCCGCCCGACGCGACCTTCCATCCGGGCGAGACGTGGACGCCCGAGCTCGCGCTCCCCTTCGCCATCGAGCACAGCCGAAAGGACGAAGCGTTCATGCGCAGTGAAGTCGACCGCTACCTCGGCTGGCCCGGCCAGGCCATCAGCTACAAGGTCGGCGAGCGGGTGTGGCTGGGCGCGCGCGACACGGCCCGGCGCCGCGCCGGCACCGACTTCGACTTGAAGGCGTTCCATCGGCGCGCGCTCGACCTCGGTCCGATGGGCCTCGATCAACTCCAGTACGAGCTCGAAAGGGTCTGACGATGGACATCTCCTGCGGCTTTCCACCCAGCAATGACGCGGTCGAGCACGCAGTGCTGGCAGAGTCGCTCGGGTACCGGCGCGCATGGGTATACGACTCCCCCGCGCTCTACGGCGACGTCTGGGTGACGCTCGCACGAATGGCCGACCGGACGGAACGCATCGGTCTCGGGCCTGCGGTGCTGATCCCGAACCTCCGCCACGTGCTCGTGCAGGCCAGCGCGATCGCGACCCTCGAGAGCCTCGCCCCCGGGCGCGCCGTGGCCGCCATCGGCACCGGTTTCACCGGCCGGATGGCGCTGGGCCAGACGGCGCTGCCGTGGCGAGAAGTGGAGGCCTACATCCGCGCGCTGCGCGCGCTGCTCCGGGGCGAGGTCGTCGAGGTCGACGGCACGATGGTCGGCATGATCCCCGCCGGTGGCCACCTTCCGGGGCCGCCGTTCGAGGTGCCGATCCTCGTCGCCGCCAACGGCCCGAAGGGAACGGCGGTTGCGCGCGACCTCGGCGATGGCATCATGACGGTCGGTGCCGGCAACCCCGACTTCGACTGGTGCGCGGTGCTGGCTTGGGGCACCGTGCTCGACGACGACGAGATTGCGTCCTCGGAGCGAGCGCTGGCGGCTGCCGGACCCGGCCTGACGGTCGTGTATCACGCGATGTATGAGGGAGATCCATCATCGGTCGACGCGCTCCCGGGCGGCACCGCCTGGCGCGCCGAGCTCGAGGAGATCGATACGGATGTCCGGCACCTCGCGGTCCACGAGGAGCACATGGTGGGCGTGAGCGAGCGCGACCGGCAGCTGCTCTCGGGCGACATGCTTCCCGCGTTCACCTGGACCGGGAATGCCAAGGAGCTACGCGCCCGGCTCGACGCGCTCGAGGAAGCGGGCGGGACCGAGATCCTCTACGCGCCGATGGGCCCCGACATTCCCCGCGAGCTGCGCGCTTTCGCCGCGATGGCCGGCTTGAGCTGACGGCGGTCGACCGC
>JAPSGP010000320.1 GCA_031177445.1 Acidimicrobiia bacterium | reverse complement strand
GCCGTCTATGTCGGCTTCGCTTGCGCTCCGCCTTGGCGGTTCGAGTGCCTCGGGCAGCGCCGACGCGTGTGTCACCGTCAAGGTCCGCGTGGCGCGGGTGAGGACCACGTACAGCAGTCGCAATCCCGAGGCGTCGGGAGTCACGAGGCGCGTCGGCTCGACCACGACGACGTTGTCGAACTCGAGACCCTTGGCCTCCCACGCGTCGAGCACGGCCACCGCGGCGTCGATCGCCTCAGGTGACCCGGAGGCCGCGCCAACGTCGGCGAGCGCGGCGACGAGCGGCGCGTGGAGCTCGGTCGGTGCGATGACTGCGGTCGTCCCGCCAGTCGCCTGCGCCGAGCGGACCGCGTCGGCTGCGACGGCGACGAGACCGGTGCCGTCGTCGGCGGCGAGAAACCGCGGATGCGCGCCGGTGCTGCGCACCGCACGCGCCGGCTCGATGCCGGGCGCGGCCGCGGCCAGGACCCGGTTCGCCACTTCCATGATCTCCGCCGGCGTCCGGTAGTTGACTGTCAGGTTCACGATGCGAGCGGGCTGCCGCCCGGGCAGCTGCTCGACGACGTCGTCCCAGCTGGTCAGCGCGCCCGGCCGCGCCGCCTGCCCGAAGTCGCCCACGATCGTCATCGAGCCCGTCGGGCACCGCCGACCGATCATCCGCCACTGCATCGCGGTCAGGTCCTGGGCCTCGTCGACGAGCACGTGCGCGAACGTGCGGGGCTCGGCGTCGTTCGTCTGCGGCGGAGCGCTGCCGCCGTAGCGCTCGGCGACCGCTTGGGCGGTGGTGTAGCCGCCGAGGCCGAGCTCGTCGATCACGCTGCCGGCGTCGTCGATCGCGGCGTCGCTCGCGAACCGGCGGCGCCGAGTGCTTCGCGCCGCCTCGGTCGGTCCGAGCAGGGCGTCGGCTTCGTCGATGAGCGCGAGGTCGCTCTCGGTCCACTCGACCTCGCGGACGGAGCCGGCCCGCGGCCGGTAGAGCAGGTCGGACTGCGCGCGGGAGAGGACTCCGTCGGCAGCGGACCGGATCAGTGCCGGGAAGCTGAAGAGGTCGTGCA
Organism: Acidimicrobiia bacterium; assembly: GCA_031177445.1. Lineage (GTDB taxonomy): Bacteria > Actinomycetota > Acidimicrobiia > IMCC26256 > JACDBD01 > JAPSGP01. The sequence continues at coordinate 2,989 of JAPSGP010000320.1, read as the reverse complement.
CGAGCTCGGCGCCCGTCAGCACCGGCCACATGCGTTCGAGCACCGCTTTCACCTCGGGCAACCGACGAATCCGGCGTGCAACCTCGGCTTCCCACTCTTCCGGCGCGCGCCGGCCCCGCGCCAGTGCGGCCGCGACCGGGAGATCGACGAGATCGGTGGGCCCGTCGTCGAGCAGCGTGAGCTCACCTGGTTCCAGTCGCCGGGCGTCGTCCTGGTAGGCCTTCACCAGCGCGCGCCGGTACTGGTCGCGAAGATGATCGACCACCTGGCGGGTGACGAACCGGCGCCGCTCGTTGTGCGAGCCGCGACGCCGGCGCGCCCGGTCGACGATGCGGGCGGAGTCGCGGCGACGCAAGCGGAGCCGGTGCTCGTCCAGGTTCAGGACGAGGTCGCGCGGAAGGGGTCGCTCGCGATCGCGCAGCGCGTTGGCAACGACCTCGGCCATACGGGCGTCGCCCTTGACGAGCGCGGCCGGAGCGGCTTCGACACTGCGCACATCGATCTGCGGCTTGAGCGCGCGCACGGTCGTGAGCTGCACGTCTTCTTCGCCGAGTGATGGCAACACCTGGTCGATGTAGCGCAGGAACGTGCGGTTGGGCCCCACGAGCAGGACACCGCGCGAGGCGAGGTGGCGGCGGTGGGTGTACAGGAGGTACGCGGCGCGATGGAGTGCGACTGCGGTCTTGCCGGTGCCGGCGCCGCCGGCGACGACGAGGATCCCGGCCAGGTCGGCCCGGATCGCTTCGTCCTGTTCGGCCTGGATGGTGGCCACGATGTCGCCCATCCGGCCGGTGCGGTGACGTTCGAGCGCGGCGAGCAGCGCGCCCTCGCCGACCACTTCGAACCCCGAACGGTCGGCGGCGGTCCCGTCGAATACCTCGTCGTCGAGACCGAGGAGGACCCGCCCGCGGGCATGGAAGTGCCGGCGCCGGACGACCCCCATCGGGGACACCGCGGTGGCCCGGTAGAAGGGCTCCGCGACCGGCGCCCGCCAGTCGACGACGAGCGGGGTCTGATCGGCATCGGTGACGGAGATGCGCCCGATGTAGAAGCGGTCGCCGTCGACCTGCTCGGCCTCGGCGTCGCGCTCGAGATCGAGCCGACCGAAGCACAGCGGCGCCTCCCCGATCTCGAGCGCCGCCAGCCGCCGCTGGGTGTGCACGATCGCCACGTCGCGCTCGAGCCGGGCCTGATGGGTACCGCCCCGCCGCACCTCCGAGTAGCCCTCGGCCACCCGTCGAGCTGCCCGCCGCATCTCGGCAAGCCGTCCGTAGGCCCGGTCGACGTACTGCTGTTCGGTCTCGAGCTCGTGGTTGTGACTGGGTACTGACGGAGACTCGAAGGGCTGGTCAGGCACGGGATCTCCCGTTGGGGGACCAGCCAGTCTAGTGACGCCGAGAGCCCTTCAGATCGACCTCGGCACGGTGACGGCCACCTCGTCGGGGTCGATGAGCAGCTCGCGGTCACCGAGTGTCATCCCACCCGCGCTCACCTCCAGCCACCGCCCGCCCAGGTTGGGGACGGGATCGGGTGGCGCTCCGAAGTGGCGTTCGACGGTGCGCACGACGCCGCCGTGGGTGACGACGAGGACCTCAGCGGTGTCGGTGCCCGCGACCTCGCGCAGCGCCGCCTCGACTCGATCGAACAGCGGACCGTCCTGCTCGAATCCCGGCGGAGAGCGGCGAGCCTGCAGATCGCCCGGATACCGCTCCTCGATATCGGCTCGGGTGAGCCCGGTCCACGCACCGGCGTTCCGCTCACGGAGGCGAGGATCGACGCGCATCACGACGGTAAGACGGCCGGCGATCACCTCGGCGGTCCGCTGCGCGCGCACGAGGTCCGAGCTCCACACCACGTCGATGGCGATGGCGGAGGCGATGTGCTCTGCCGCAGCTGCGGCCTGGCGCTCGCCCAAATCCGAGAGCGGCGGATCCGCTTGGCCCTGCCAGCGGGACTCGGCGTTCCACGTGGATTGCCCGTGACGGACAAGGAGCAGCCGCGTCATCCCGACACGCTAATGAAGCGGCTAGCGTCGGGCCGCGGACAGGAGGGGGACCATGAAGGCAGCCGTCTACGTCGGGCAGGACCAACCGCTGGCGATCGAGGAGCTCGAACCGGTCGATCCCGGTCCCTCCGACGTCGTCGTCGAGGTGGGGGCCAGCGGCGTGTGCCACTCCGATCTCTCGGTGCTGAACGGCTCCCTCCCGCTTCCGCCACCGACGATTCTCGGCCACGAGGGGGCGGGCACGGTCGAGTGGGTCGGCGCCGAGGTCACGCGCGTGCGGAAGGGCGACCGGGTCGTCGCCACCTTCGTGCCCTCGTGCGGAAACTGCTGGTTCTGCCTGCACGACCAGTCGAACCTGTGCGAGCTCACCATGGAGATGATGATCAACCCGCGGGCGACGCGTGCCGACGGCACCCAGATCACGGCGTTCACCGGCCTGGGCACGTTCTCCGACATCATGACCGTGCGCGAGGCGCAGGCCGTGCGCATCGGCACCGATCTCCCCGACGACCAGCTCGCGCTCATCGGGTGCGGCGTGACCACTGGTGTAGGTGCCGCGCTCAACACTGCCAAGGTCGAGCCTGGCTCGTCGGTGGCGGTGATCGGATGCGGAGGCGTGGGCCAGGCCGTGATCCAGGGCGCCCGCATCGCCGGCGCCGCCCGCATCATCGCCGTCGACCCGGTCGAGCTCAAGCGCAAGTCGGCGGAGCAGCTCGGCGCCACCGATCTCGTCGACCCCGCCGACGGCGACCCGGTCGGGCAGGTGCACGCGCTCACCGGCGGCCGCGGGACCGACTACGCGTTCGAAGTGATCGGGTTGCCCGATACGATCGTCCAGGCATTCCACACTGCCCGGCGAGGTGGGACGGTCACGGTCGTCGGCATGCCCCGCATGGACTCGCAGGTCACCCTGCCCGGATTCTCGCTGTTCTACGACGAGAAGAAGCTGCTCGGTTGTGTCTACGGCTCGGCACAGGTACGCCG
>JAPSGP010000602.1 GCA_031177445.1 Acidimicrobiia bacterium | reverse complement strand
AGGCCACTTCCTGACGCTGAGCGACTACGCACAGCTCCTGCGCGACATCACGGGCCGGTCGTTGCCGGTTGTCCCCGTGCCCGCGCCTGCGATGCGCGCCGTGGGCCGGGCCATGGACTCGCTCACTCGGGTGCTGCCGTTCGACACCGTGTTCACCGAGGAAGCGATGTCGATCCTCACCCAGTGGGCTCCGAGCGACGACCGACTCCTCGCCGAAGAGCTCGGCGTCAAACTGCGCGACCCGCGGGAGACGATCGACGCTGTGATCCGAGGCCTGCACCTCGCCGGCCGAGCCTCGGCACGACTGGTCGGTAGTGTCGCCCGCACGCCGGCAGCACGAGAGGACACGCCATGACCATGACGATCGAGGAGATCTCGGACCGCCTCGAGATCCAGGATCTGCTCACCGCGTACAGCTACGCAATCGACACGCGCGACTGGGACGGCCTCGACGAGGTGTTCACGCCGGACGCGTTCATCGACTACAGCGCGATGGGCGGGAGTGCCGGCGATCTGAAGACGACCAAGGACTTCCTCGCCACCGCCATGGCCAACTTCGCCGGGTTCCAGCACATGGTGGCCACCAGCAAGGTGACGATCGACGGCGACGTCGCGAACGGGCGCACCATCTGCCACAACCCCATGGTCATCGACAAGGGCGATGGCGACACCCACGTCTTCTTCTGCGGCCTGTGGTACCGGGACCGGTTCGTCCGGACGCCCAAGGGCTGGCGGATCCAGGAGAGGGTCGAGGAGAAGTGCTACTTCCACAACCTGCCCGCCGACTTCCAGGTCCCCGCGACCTGAGCCGGGCCGTCGGCCTCTCTGGCAGGAATCGTCAGAGACTTGGCATTGCGGCCAACGGTTGAGCGGGGGAACATGTCCTCGTGCCCGGGTCCAACACCGTCGTCATCGTCGCCTTCGACGGACTGCAGCTGCTCGACCTCGCCGGCCCAACCGAGGTGTTGCGCACCGCGACGCTCGTCGGCGCCGATCCGCCGTACCGCACGCTGATCGCCACTCCGCGGGGGCGGCGGGTCCGCTCCGAGAGCGGCGTCGAGCTCGGCGCCGACCTGTCGCTGGCCGAGCTCGCTCGCAGCCGGCGGCGCATCGACACGCTGCTCGTCGTCGGCGGCCTCGGCAGCGTGGCCGCGATCCAGGACGGGCGGTTCGTCGCCGACCTCGCCACGATCGCCCGTCGCGTCCCGCGGGTCGGATCGGTGTGCACCGGTGCGTTCCCGCTCGCCGCCGCCGGGCTGCTCGACGGCTACGCCGCGACGACCCACTGGGCGTCGTGCGCGGCGCTCGCCGACCACTACCCCACCGTCGACGTCCATCCCGATCGCATCTACGTGCGCGACCGGGACCGCTGGACCTCGGCCGGCGTCACCGCCGGCGTCGATCTCGCGCTCGCGCTCGTCGAGGAAGACCAGGGCCCGGCACTCGCGCACGAGGTGGCCGGATGGCTGGTGGTCTTCGCCCGCCGCCCGGGCGGGCAGTCGCAGTTCAGCGCCCAGCTGCGCGCCGCACCCGCGGTCACGCCGTCGATCGCCGAACTCCAGCGCTGGATCCCCGACCACCTCGACGACGATCGCCGAACTC
>JAPSGP010000006.1 GCA_031177445.1 Acidimicrobiia bacterium | reverse complement strand
CATCACCGGCGCGCCAGGGTCCGGCAAGTCGACCCTCACCGACAAGCTCATCGCGCGTATCCGCGACGACGGTGCCGAGGTCGGGGTGCTGGCTGTCGACCCCACCAGCCCGTTCAGTGGTGGCGCCATCCTGGGCGACCGCATCCGCATGCAGGATCACGCCACCGACACCGGTGTATTCATCCGCTCGATGGCGACTCGCGGCCACCTCGGGGGACTCGCGCTCGCCACGCCGCAAGCCGTGCGGGTGCTCGACGCCGCCGGCAAGCCCTGGATCATCATCGAGACCGTCGGGGTGGGCCAGGTCGAGGTCGAGATCGCCGCCGCCGCCGACGCCACCGTCGTCGTCGTGAACCCCGGGTGGGGCGACGGGGTACAGGCGGCCAAGGCCGGCTTGCTCGAGATCGCCGACATCCTCGCCGTCAACAAGGCCGATCGCGACGGCGCCGACGAGACGGTCCGCGACCTGCAACAGATGCTCGAGCTCGCGGGTGCGCGCGACTGGACCCCACCCATCATCCGCACCGTGGCGACGGAGGGCACGGGCATCGAGGATCTGTGGGCCGCCGTCCTGGCGCGCCGATCTTTCCTCGACGCCGACGAGCAGCTCGAGCAGCGGCGCCAGGCCCGGCTGCGGGACGAGCTGCGCACGATCGTGCTCGAGCGGCTGCGGGCGGACGTCGACGCCGCGTGCCGGGGCGAGCGGTTCGAGCAGGTGCTCGCCCGGGTCACGAGCCGCGAGCTCGATCCCTACGCCGCCGCGGCCGAACTGCTCGATCACCCCGCGACGTAGCCTGCCCGCATGGGTGGCGGGCGGCTGGCGGCACTGCTGTACGCCGCCGCGCACGGCGACCATCCCGCGCCCGACGGCGTGGTGGAAGTGCTCCCATCCCCCGGGGGCCCGGTCGACGCCATCGTCGACTTCACCGCTCATCTCGTCGTGGCCGCCGACGTGGCGAGCGACGAGGTCGTGGCCCAGCTTCCCGCGGGTGATCTCAGCGCGTGGACCCATCCCTCGTTCCAGATGTGGCTCGCCGAGCGGCTCGGCAGCCGTCCGGCGAGCCGCGATCTCGTGCTCGCGGCACCGGCGGAGACCCAGGCGCCCGACCTCGACCTGTGCGAACGCCACGACCTCGACGAGCACGACCGGGTTCGGCGCGCCGCCCGCTACCGCACGGACCTGCGGGTGTTCACCGATGCTGACGACCTGGGGGTGCTCGCGGTCGGGCGTGGGCTCGCGGGCCGGTACGAGTTCACCTTCGAGGTGCAACCCGAGGGGCGCAACCGTGGCCTCGGCCGCCGGCTCGCGCTCGCCGCGCGGACCCTCGTACCCCCTGACGCAGCGCTGTTCGCCCAGGTCGCGCCGGGCAACGTCGCCTCGGTGCGGGCGGTGCTGGCGGCAGGGTTCCGCCCCATCGGCGGAGAAGTACTGTTCCCGCGCCGTGGCTGACCTCGTCCGGATCGAACGACGCCACGACGGCGTTGTGCTGCTCGAGCTCCGGAACCCGCCGCTCAACGCGCTCTCCCGCGCGCTGCTGGCCGAGCTGGCGACCGCAGCCGACGCCCTGGGGAAGGACCCGTCGCTCAAGTCCGTCGTGATCACGGGCGCAGGCAAGGCATTCGCCGCCGGCGCCGATATCGACGAGTTCGGGGATCAATCGACCGCGCGCGACATCGGCGGCCACTTCCGTCGTGCGTTCGACGCAGTCGCGGCGATCCCACGGCCGGTGATCGCAGCACTGCACGGTGTCGCGCTGGGTGGCGGCCTCGAGCTCGCACTCGCCTGTGATCTGCGGATCGCAGCCGACACCGCGCGGGTCGGTCAGCCCGAGATCCTGCTCGGGATCGTCCCGGGAGCCGGGGCGACGCAGCGACTGCCGCGGCTCGTCGGCCCGGCGCGCGCGAAGGAGCTCATCTGGAGCGGGCGCCAGGTCAAGGCCGAGGAAGCCCTGGTGATCGGGCTCGTCGACCGCGTCGTGCCGGCGGACGAGCTACGCGAGCGTGCGATCGAATGGGCTGCGGTGTTCGCGAGCGGCGCGGTCGTGGCGATGGGGCTGGCCAAGCGCGCCATCGACGCCGGCCTGGATGGTGAGCTCGGGACCGGGCTCGACCTCGAGGCCGAAACCTTCGTGGACGTGTTCGGGACCGAGGACGCCGCAATCGGCGTGCAGAGCTTCCGCGAGCACGGCCCCGGCAAGGCCCGCTTCACGGGGCACTAGCCAGGCTCTTCGCTTTGGCGCCACGATTGCGGGATTCTTCCGCTCTCGCGGCGCCGAAACTGATGACCCGGAGCCGATCCGTCTAGAAACGCGCTGCGAGTCGGCGCAGGTTGTGCTTCCACACCCGGCGGAGCAACGGCGCCGCCAGGTGCTCGCCGAGCCAGCCGCCCATCCAACCCGGGAACGTCAGGCGTTCGTCCCAGGTGAAGCGCGTGCGCCCGCGGCGCTTCTTCTGCAAGGTGAACCGGCCGCGCCCGCTCACCACGCCCCGGTGCTCGATACCGATCACCTTCTTCGGCTTCCACTCGGTGACGTGGATCAGGTCGACGGTCGTGAGCGGCCCGATCCGGGTACGGCAGGCGAAGCGGGTGCCCACGCCCCGGCGACGCCGGCCGAGGAATCGGATCGAGCGCGCGTCGCGCATCCACTCGACGTGTGTCTCGAGGCGCTCGACGTCGGCCCACACCGCCGCGGGCGGCGCGTCGATCAGCGTGCGCACCCGGATGCGCACCGTCACTGCGCCACCTCGGCCTCCCGTAGCTGCTTGGCCGCGAGCTCGGGCGGCGTCACGTTGACGAAGATGCCGGTGCCCAGCTCGAATCCGGCGACCACGTTCACCCGCGTCTGCACCTCGAGATACCAGTGGAAGAGCGGATCCGAGACGTTCCGCGGCGCCGTGTGGATGACGAGGTTGTACGGCACGTCGCCGACGACTGCCAGGAGGCGGGCCAGCGCGTCACGCGTGGCCATGGCGACCAGCGCGATCTCCTGGTCGGTCGCTTCGTCGAACCGCGCCGCGCGACCCTGATACGCCGCCCGGAACTCGAAGGGCGTCGTTCCGGCCTCGACACACCAGACCGGTACGGGCCCCGCCCGCACGGCGCGATCGTTCCCGGCGTCGGCATCTGCCGCCGCCGCCGCGATCAGGTCGGTGCCGCGCACTCGCAGCCGTGTCAGCGTGCTCTGGACCGCGGGAGGGACGACGTCCACAGCGACGATCTGCGCATGGGGATGCTCGATCGACGCGCCCGCCGCGCGGCCGTGGTTGATCAGGGTCTGCACGAAGATGCGGCCCCGTTCGTGATGGAACCGGCTGCGGTCACGGAGCACGAGCAGCAGCTCCGTCGCCTGCTCGTCGGCGAGCTGGCCGAAGGATCGATCGTGCGCGGGGGAGAGGACCGCGACCTCGTGCTCGCCGGTTGCACCTGCGCCGGCATCGGGTCCGCCGACGACGGGGTAGAGGTTCGGGACGACACGCACGCGCCAGCCCGGCGTCTGCGGCGCGCCGGCACCCGTGCGATACACCTCGGGCGGTGTCCGGTCCTCGTGACCGGGACAGAACGGGCAGTCGGCGGGAGCATCGGTGACCGGCGACGGCGGCGGGAACGTGTGCGGACGCGCCGACCGACCGGGAGCGATCAGCACCCAGTGACCGGTCAGCTCGTCGCGGCGCAGCTCCGGCACGCTCGGCAGGGTATGCGCGCGCGGTCAAATACCCTGGACGCATGACTCGAGTCGGTCCGGTGCGCGTCGTGATCATCGGTGGCGGCCCCGCGGGCAACACGTGCGCCACGGTCGCGGCCACGCTCGGCGCCCAGGTCACGCTGATCGAGCGCGACGTGATCGCAGGCGCGGCCCATCTGTGGGACTGCATCCCGTCCAAGAGCCTGATCGCGACCGGCGGCGAGCTCATCGAGCTCGGTCGGTCACACGCGATGGGGCTCGACGCCCAGGGCCGCCTCGACGTCGCCGCGCTCCGGGAGCGGATCGCCGGCATCGAACAGCACCTGCACCGCACGATCGTCGAGCTGCTGGAGTCGCAGCGAGTTCGGCTGATCGCGGGCACCGCACGGTTCAAGGGGCTGCACGAGGTCGTCGTCGAGACCGCGGGCGGGATCGAGGAGCTCGAGGCCGATTTCGTGGTCGTCGCCAGCGGCTCGCGGCCACGCGTCCCCGAGTTCGCCCCCGTCGACGGCGAGCGCGTCCTCACGACGCGCCAGTCGTACCCGCCCCCCGAGCTCCCGGACCACATCGTGATCGTCGGCTCTGGTGTCACCGGCGTCGAGTTCACGCACATGTTCAACGCGCTGGGTTCGCGGGTCACCCTGATCGTGTCGCGCCAGCAGGTGCTGCCGATGAAGGACCCCGAGGTGGCGGCGGTGCTGGAGGCGGAATTCCTCCGCCGAGGTGTGGCGCTGTTGAAGGGCGCGCGTGCGAACGCGATCGAACGGCGGGGCGACGTCGTCACGGTGTCCTGCGACGACGGGCGCGTGGTCGAGGGCTCCCACGCGGTGCTGGCCGTCGGCTCGGTTCCCAACACCGACGATCTTCGGCTCGACGCTGCCGGAGTGGAACTCGACGGCGGCGGCTACATCCCGATCGACCATCACTGCCGTTCGAACATCGAGCACGTCTACGCCGCCGGCGACGTCTCGGGGAAGCTCCCGCTCTCGTCGGTGGCGGCCATGCAGGGGCGCAAGATCGCCGAGCATCTCATGGGGCTGCACAACCGCCCCCACCGGCACCTCGACTACGACAAGGCGGCTTCGGCGATCTTCACCGACCCCGAGATCGCCGACGTGGGGCTCGCGGAGGCGGAGGCCTTCGCCGCCGGGCGCAAGATCCGGGTCACGAAGGTGCCGTTCTCGGCCAACGCCAAGGCGCACATCAAGGCCGACCCCCGCGGGTTCGTGAAGATCGTGTCCGACCCCGCGACCGGGGTGGTGCTCGGCGGATCGATCGTCGGTCGCAACGCCGCCGAGCTCATCAGCGTGATCGCGCTCGCAGTGACGAACGGGCTGACGGTCAACGACATCGTCGACTCGCTGCTCGTGCACCCGTCGCTGTCGGAGTCACTGGCCGACGCCGCGTCGTAATACAAGCGCGCCAGCGCACGGAACGACGGGCGCGCCGCGGTTCGCCGAGGGTGATCTCACTCCTGGGGCAGGCTCTCCTTCGATTCGTCGTAGGAGCCGGCCGGGGTTCGGGTCCGGCCCGTTCACGAGGCACACCATGCCCGTGCCGAAGGCTGCGCCGAGAGCGGCTTGAGTGCCGAGCAGGCCCGCCCTCCTCGAACAGCTTGAGCCCGGGCCCGGCGGTTGTGGGAAGTGCCAGTTGCCGATGCCGGGGTCGACGACACCGCCAATCGCCGTGAAACAGGCTGCCCCCGATCGTGGTCGTCGGGATCTCCCGTCTTATGAGCGATGATCTCTGATGCTGTCGCTATAACGGTGCCGGCACGCGGAACTGTCGTCGCCGGTGGAATGGCGGGGCCGTCCTTGCCGATCCAACCGCGATGAGTTCCCGGGCGCAGCTCGGTCAGACCTCCGACAGCTCTGGCGCGAGACCACATGGAGGAACCGATGGCCTTTCGTCCCTACCTGTTCTTCGGCGGCAATTGCCGGGAGGCCTTTACCCGCTACCAAGAGATCTTCGGCGGGGAGCTGACGCTTCTGACCATGAAGGACGTCCCGGGCGGGGAGCCGCCGGCCGGCCAGGCCGACCTGATCATCCACGCCGCCCTGACCATCGGCGACGACCTGCTGATGGCGTCCGACGCTCCTCCGACCGACAGCTTCGGTCCGGTCCAGGGGATGATGGTGAGCTACGACGCCGCCGATGTCGGGGACGCCAAGCGCGTCTTCGATGCGCTTGGCGACGGTGGAAACGTCACCCAGGCGCTTGAGCAGACCTTCTTCTCGCAGGCCTTCGGCATGTGCGTCGACCGGTTCGGCACGCCCTGGATGGTCGTCGGCCCGGAACCGCAGCAGCCGTCCTGACTTCGGTCGCAGCACTCGTGCATTCCCCCATGCTCGCACCATAGGCGTCGGGCTCCCGATCGCTTAGCGTTTCCCTCGATGAGCCCAAAGAACAGCGGCGAATCACGGGAAGGGGTGGCGCTCACCAACCTCGACCAACCGCTGTTCGACGGTGCCGACGCCACCAAGCGGGACCTGGTCGAGTACCTGGACGGCGTGCGCGACCGGATCCTCCCGGAACTGGAGGACCGGCCGCTGTCGGTGATCAGGGTCCACCGCGGCCAGGAAGCGTTCATGCAGAAGAACGTGCCGAAATACACGCCGTCGTGGGTGCGCACGGTGCGGTTCTGGGCCGAGACCTCGAAGCGGGACGTGTCGTACGCGCTCTGCAACGATCGTCGCACGCTCCTGTGGTTCGCCAACCAGCGCGCGGTGGAGTACCACCCGACTCTCGTGCGGGCGAACCGGCCCGACCGAATCACCCATCTGGTGCTCGACCTCGATCCGCCCGACGGCGATGCGTTCTCGATGGCAGTCCGCGCGGCCCACCTGGTCCGCGAGGCGCTCGCCGAGCTCGGTCTGGAAGGAGCGGTCAAGACCAGCGGCGCCAAGGGGGTGCACGTCTTCGTCCCGATCGACGATCAGCCTCCGCCGGATGACTCGGCGGCGGCGACCCGCGCCATCGCGGCACGGGCCGAACGTCTCGATCCGAAGCTCGCAACGACCGCGTTCATGAAGGAGGATCGTGGGGGCAAGGTGTTCGTCGACTCGACCCGGGTGGGCGGGACCACGGTGATCGCGGCCTACAGCCCGCGGGTTCGCCCCGGTGTGCCGGTGTCCTTCCCGGTGGACTGGGACGATCTTGACGACGTGGCACCGGCCGACTTCACCGTGCACACCGCGCTGCGGCAGCTCGGTGATGGAGACCCATGGGCCGCTCACATGGTCGAGCGGCAGCGGTTGCCCGCCGAGCTCGTCGAAGAAGGTCACGCAATCCCGGTCGCCCGAGTCCAGGCCATGCACGAGGGCAAGCGCCGCGCCCGCGCCCGCCGCGGTTGACGCCCCGGCTCAGGCCAGCTCGCCGCGCAGCACGGTGATGGCGTGTCCGCCGAGGTGCGTACGATCGCCGTCGAGGCGGACCGTGACCACGCCGCCGCGTGCTGACGCTTGGTATCCGGTGAGCTCGTTGCGGCCGAGGCGTTCGGCCCAATAGGGAGCGAGCGCGCAGTGTGAGGACCCGGTCACCGGGTCCTCATCGATGCCGACCGCGGGGCCGAAGACGCGCGACACGAAGTCGTGAGCGGGATCGTTCGACCGGCTCGTCACGACCACGACGCCGAAGGGGAGGAGCGCGGCGATGTCCGGCGCGAGGCCGCGGACCGCGTCGTCGGTGGCCAGCTCGATCACCAACCATCCGCTGCGTCCACGATGGGCGGCCACCGGCGTCGCGCCGAGCACCCGCACCAGATCGGGGTCGAGCTCGGTGGGCGCGACCGGATCAGTCGGGAAGTCGAGCTCGATCGTGTCGCCGCGACGATGCGCAGTGAGGATGCCGCTACGAGTGTCGAAGTGTGCCGGCGTGTCTGGCGTCAGCCGACCGGTCTCCCACAGCACGTGCGCGCTCGCCAGCGTCGCGTGGCCGCACAGCTCGACCTCGACCGTGGGCGTGAACCAGCGCAGCGGGAACGCGCCGCCTGCGTCACGTGGTCGCACGAACGCTGTCTCGGACAGGTTCATCTCCGCGGCAACCGTTTGCATCCACACCGCGTCTGCGTCTGTATCGGTGTCCAGCAGGCACACGGCGGCCGGGTTCCCGGTGAAGGGGGTCGACGCGAACGCGTCAACCTGGAACATGGGGATGCCCATGTCCGCGCTACTCGATGACGATGAGGACGTCGCCGGTGCCCACGGTGTCGCCGGCGGCGACGCGCACTTCCTTGACCGTGCCCCCGCCCTCGGCGTTGATGTGGTTCTCCATCTTCATTGCCTCGAGCACGAGCAGCGCCTGGCCCGGTTCCACCGTGTCACCCACGGCCACCAGCACCTTCACGATGGTGCCCTGCATGGGCGCGGTGACCGAGCCGTCGCCGGTGGCACCCGACGCCGCCAGCCGAGGCTTGCTCACCTTCCGGGGCTGCTGCCGGCCGCCCGACCGCCCCGTCGCCAGGGCCTCCGGCGCCTCCGGCAGCCACACCTTCACCGAGAACCGCTTGCCGTCGACCTCCACCGGGACGCTCCGCTCGGTGAGCGCGACCGCTTCGCCAGCGTCGGCGGCGGGTGCAGGCGCCGCTGTCTCGCCGGTACCGAACGCGGCCGGGTCGACCTCTTCTTCCACCCACTTCGTGGAGTGAGTGCCAGCGACGAAGTCGGGATGGTCGAGCAGTGCGAGGTGCGCGGGAATCGTGGTACGGATGCCTTCGATCTCGAGCTCGCGCAGGGCGCGCAGCATGCGGCGCCGGGCGCGCTCGCGATCGCGTTCCCACACGACGAGCTTGCCGACGAGGTTGTCGTAATACTGCGACACGGTGTCGCCCTCGTCGTAGCCGCCGTCCCAACGCACGCCCGGGCCACCGGGAACCCGCAGGCGGGTGATCGTTCCGGGCGAGGGGAGGAAGCTCTTCGCCGGATCCTCGGCGTTGATCCGGCACTCGATCGCGTGCCCGTGCAGCTCGACCGACCCCTGGGTGATCGACAGGGGCTCGCCCGCGGCGACCCGCAGCTGCTCGGCCACGAGGTCGCGCGACGTGACCATCTCGGTCACGCAGTGCTCGACCTGGAGACGGGTGTTCATCTCGAGGAACCAGAACTCGCCGTCCTCGTACAGGCACTCGACCGTGCCCGCGTTGACGTAGCCGCACGCCTTGGCGACCTTCACCGCCGCTTCACCCATCGCCTGGCGCGTGTCCTCGGTGAGCCCGGGAGCCGGGCTCTCTTCGACGAGCTTCTGGTGGCGGCGCTGCGTCGAGCAGTCGCGCTCGCCCAGCCAGACCGCGTTGCCGTGGGTGTCGCAGAAGACCTGGATCTCGACGTGTCGCGGCCGGGTGAGATAGCGCTCGAGGTACGCCTCGGGTCGGCCGAAGTACGCCTGCGCTTCGCGCGCGGCGGAGTCGAGTGCGGCCTGCGCCCGATCGGGCCCGTTCACGACCTTCATGCCCTTGCCGCCGCCGCCGTAGGCGGCCTTGATCGCGACCGGCCATCCGTGCCGCTCGCCGAAGGCGACGATCTCGTCTGCACCGGCGACCGGTTCGAGCGTGCCCGGCACCGCCTCGACACCCGCCGCCGCCGCCGCGCGCCGGGACGAGATCTTGTCGCCCATGATCTCGATCGCTTCTGGCGGCGGGCCCACCCAGGCGACACCCGCGCCCGCGACCGCGCGCGCGAAGTCGGCGTTCTCGGCGAAGAAGCCATAGCCCGGATGCACCGCTTCGGCGCCGCTGCGGCCGATGACGTCGAGAATCCCTTCGGTGTTGAGGTAGCTCTCGGCTGCGGTCTGGCCGCCCAGCGCGTAAGCCTCGTCGGCGTAGCGAACGTGGGCGGCGTCGCGGTCGAGCTCCGAGTACACCGCGATCGTCGCGATGCCGAGCTCGCGACACGTGCGCATCACGCGGATCGCGATCTCGGCCCGATTGGCGACGAGCACCTTGTTGAATGGCGACGATCCGGGCACGAGCAGCTCCTGGCGAAGGTCGCCGTATCCTACGGGCGATGCGAGCGAGCCCATGAATTTCGAGGTTCGCTGGTTCGACTCGCTCGATTCGACCAACCGTTACCTGCTCGACGAGGCGCGGCGGGGCGCGGCCGCGGGGCTCGTCGTGGTCGCCGATCACCAGACGGCGGGGCGTGGCCGCCGCGGACGAAACTGGATCGCGCCCCCGGGCGCGTCACTCCTCGTCTCCGTCCTGCTGCGACCCCGTGTGGCTCCGGACCGTGTGCAGGTGTTCACGATGGCGGCGGGCGTCGCGCTCGCCGAAGCCGTCGAGCAGGTCGCCGGGTTCGTGCCCGCGCTGAAGTGGCCGAACGACCTGCTCGCACGCGAGCGCAAGCTCGCCGGGTTGCTTGCCGAGGCCGACGACGACGCGCTGGTCGTCGGTGCGGGGCTGAACGTGCAGTGGGATCGGTTCCCGGACGAGCTGGCGGACCTCGCGACCGCTTGCAACCTCGAGGCGGGGCGTCCCGTCGATCGAGGTGCAGTGCTCGACGCCTATCTCGCGCAGCTCGATGCCCACCTCGACTCGCTCGACGAGGTACCAGCCGAGTACCAACGGCGGCTGGCGACGCTCGGCCGCAAGGTGCGGATCGAGCAGACGGATGCCGTCCTCGTCGGAGTCGCCTGCGGCGCCGGCGACACCGGGGAACTGCTCGTTCGAACCGACGATGGACGCGTCGTCGCAGTGCATTCAGGCGACGTCGTCCACCTCCGGGACGGCTGACTCAAGGGTCGAGGTCGCGTGACACGAGCTCGGCGAAGAGCTCGCCGAGCCTCTCGGTCACCTTGCCCGGTGCGCCCCCGAGCGCGCGCCCATCGACGTGGGCAATCGGCTGGATCTCTCGTGTCGACGAGGTGAGGAACGCCTCGTCGGCTTCGGCGAGCTCCGACGGTTGCATGACCGCTTCGGCGGCACCGATCCCGTCGTGTGCGCTCAGCTCCAGTACGAGCGCGCGGGTCACGCCGAGCAGGCAACCGGACGACGCATCCGGCGTGCGCAGCTGCCCGTCACGGACGACGAACGCGTTCGAACCGGTCGCCTCGCAGAGCGCGCCCTGAGTGTTCGCGAAGATCGCTTCACCCGCCCCGCGCTCGGCGGCGAAGGCCAGCGCGCGCACGTTCTCGGCGTAGGACGTCGTCTTGAGCCCCGCGACCGCTCCACCCTCGTTGCGCGTCCACGGCACCGTGACGACGTCGGTCGTCGCCGGCCACGGCGCGAGCTCGCTGCCGACGACGAGCACCGTGGGCCCGCTCGTGCCCCGTTCCGATCCAACCGGCGCCGGTCCACCGGTGACCGTCACCCGCAGCCTTCCTTCGTGGAGCCCGTTGGCAAGGAGTACGCCGTTGGCGGCATCACGCAGCGTCTCCGAATCGGGGACGTCGAGGCCCAGTCCGCTCGCCGAGCGTCCGAGCCGCTCGTAGTGACGGCGCCAGGCGAACGGCTCGCCGCGGTACACGCGCAGCGTCTCGAACACGCCGTCGCCGACCAGCAGCCCGTGGTCGAAGGGCGAGATCCGGGCCGCGCGCGCGGGCACCAGCGCGCCGTCGAGCCAGACGACGGAGTCGATCATCCCCGCCCCACGAGCGTTGGTGCAGTCGAGTCGGAGAGCGACCGCTGTTCTGCGCCAACGCCCGAAGCTGCCGCGAGGAGCCGGGCGCCCTTCAGCTCGGTCTCGTCCCACTCGGCTGCGGGATCCGAGTCGGCGACGATGCCGGCTCCGACCCCGAGATGGGCCCGGCCGCCCTCGACGACGAAGGTGCGGATCGCGACGTTGAGGTCGCCTTCGTCGTGCTCGGTGTCGATCCAGCCCACGGCGCCGCAGTAGACGCCGCGCCGGACCGGCTCGAGGTCTTCGATGATCTGCATCACCCGTGGCTTGGGGGCGCCGGTGACGGACGCGGGCGGGAACGTGGCGCGGATCAGCGCGCCGACCGACGAGCCGGCGCGCCGTCGCCCACGGACACTGCTGACGAGATGGTGGAGCCCCGGATGTGCCTCCACCGCGCACAAGGAAGGCACCGAGATCGATCCCGGTTCGCACACCCGGCCGAGATCGTTCCGGGCGAGGTCGACGATCATCACGTTCTCGGCCCGGTCCTTGGCGCTCCGCGCCAGGTCCCGTGGCTCCGTCCCGGTTCCCTTGATCGGGCGCGTCTCGACGTCACCGCCCCGCCAGGCAAGGAACTGCTCGGGCGACGCCGACACGACGGCGACCGCGGGGTGGTCGGCGCCGCCGGCGATGCGCACGAACGCGCCGTGCGGCGCCGGGTTGCGCGCCTCGAGGGCCGCGAACAGCGAAACGGGATCGATCGGACTGGGTGTAGCGAGGCGCCGGCAGAGGTTCACCTGGTAGCAGTCGCCGGCGGCAATCGCCTCGAGCACGACGCGCACGCCCGCTTCGAATTCGTCGCGGGCGAGGCTCGAGCGCCACTCTCGATCGACGGTCGGAGCAACGGAGGGCAGCGCGGTGCACGCGCACGCGTGCTCGAGGAGGGCAGCACCGTCACCGGCGCCGGAGATCTCGTGTTCGCCGGTGGCGGGGTCGAGCACGAGTCTCGCGGTGAACCGCGCCAGTAGCAGGTCGGGGAGCGTCGAGGCCTCGCCGGCCCGGGGCCGGACGCGCTCGACGGCCCGGCCGAGGTCGTACGAGAGGTACCCGGCCCACCAGCCGGGCGGGAGCTCGTCGAGCATTCGCAGCGCCGCCTCGCCAGTGGCGGCCACGACTCGGTCGGGCGCCGCCCCGACGACGAACCGGCGCCCGGACCGCACCACGACGGCGTCGAGCTCGGCCGGCAGCGCGGCCAGCACCGCCGAAGCGCGCACGCGGGGCCTTGTCACTTCTTGCAGGGTACCGGCGCGCACCCCTTGGCCTGACGGGCTTTCGCGGCCTTGCTCGGTAGAATTGCGGGCTTGTGAGTTCGCCCCGTTCGGTCTCCCGCGCCCTCCTCGGTCGCTTCTCGATCGCCTTGGTCGCGGCGTTTGCGATCGTGGTCGGCGGGCTGGTCACGGTCAACGTGATCATCGATCGCAAGATCAACTCGATCGAGCGGGTGCAGCTCGATCTCGCGCCCGATACCGATGCCGGCGAGCCAGCGAACTTCCTCCTGATCGGCTCCGACACCCGGCAGTTCATCACCACCGGCGAGGATGCCGGCCAGTTCGGGGATCCCGAGGTCGAAGCCGGTCAGCGCTCCGACACGATCATGGTCGTCCACGTCGACCCGCGCCAGCAGAAGGGCTACCTGGTCTCGTTCCCGCGGGACCTCGAGGTGGACATCCCGGATAAGGGCGAGTCGAAGATCAACGCCGCCTACAACGACGGGCCGCAGAAGGTGATCGACACGCTGAAGGCGAACTTCGGCATCGACATCCATCACTATCTCGAGGTCGATTTCGAAGCATTCCGCGGCATCGTCGACGCCATGGGCGGTGTCTCGGTGTACCTGGATACGCCTGCACGCGATCAGATCTCGTTGTTCGAGATCCCGCCGCCGTTTGGGAGAGCATTCGATCCGGGTTGCTATGTCCTCGACGGTCGTAACGCGCTCGGCTACGTCCGGTCCCGCAACTACGAGCAATTCATCGAGGGCGAGGGGTGGGTCGAGACTGGTGCCGACGCCCCCGACATCCACCGGATCGAGCGCCAGCAGACGTTCATGCGCAGGCTGGCAATCGAAGCGGTCGAGAAGTCCATCAGGGATCCGCTGGCGGCGAACGACATCGCCGACGAGGCGATCGCCAAGCTCCACGCCGACCAACTCCTCAATCGATCGGACATCAACAAGCTCATCAACGCTTTCCGGCGCGTCGATCCGAACGACCCCCAGGGAAGCATCCAGATGGAGACCATCCCGTGGATGCCCGACCCGGCCGATCCGTTGGGCGATCTCGTGCTCCGCGAGCCCGAAGCCTCGGCCGTGCTCGCGCGGCTGAACGACTTCGGACCGCCACCCGACGAGGAGCAGGGTCCGAGCCCGTCGACAATCCGGCTCCGTGTCTTCAACGGCTCTGGCGTGGCCGGCGAGGCGGCGCAGACGAGTAGCGAGCTGCAACAGCAGGGCTTTGCCACGGTCGGCATCGGCAACAACCCGGGCGGGAACGTCGCCGTGACCCAGATCCGCTACCGGCCCGGTTCCGAGGACAAGGCCGGCGTAGTCCAGCGCTACGTCGGAAGCGTCGGGCGGTTGGTCGAGGACTCGACCATCGTCGAAGCCGATGTCGTGCTGGTCCTGGGACGCGACTTCGACGGCGTGACGCCCCCACCGGGCGCAGCCCCGACCGACAGCATTCCGGCCACGAACGCGCCGTCGGCATCGAGCGGCGCGCCCGCCGGCGACGGCGCTGCGCCACCGCCCGACCCGACCCATTGCTGACCGGAGCGCTCCTGCCTCTGAGACCGCCGGGAATCCCGCTCCTGCCGTAAAGTTTCTCGCCATGTCAGGGTGCCCCTCTTGAGTTCCATCGCGGTCATCGGCGGCGGCTATGTCGGGCTGACCACCGCGGCGTGCTTCGCCCATCTCGGGCACGACGTCGTCTGCGGCGACAACGACGCAGAGAAGGTTCGAAGCCTCTCGAAGGGTGAGGTGCCGGTCCTCGAGGAGGGCCTGCCCGACCTGGTCGCCCAGGGCCTGGCGTCTCGCCGGCTGCGTTTCGTGCTCGGCGCGGCTGCGGCCGCGAGCACGGCCGAGTTCGTGTTCCTGTGTGTGCCCACGCCGCAGGGGGCGAACGGCGCCGCCGATCTCTCGATCGTCGAGGACGTTGCCCGCGAGATCGCCCCTGTGCTGCATGCCGGATCGGTGGTCGTGAACAAGTCGACCGTGCCGATCGGCTCGACCCAGCTCGTCGAGCGGCTCCTCACCGAAGCGGGCGCGATGCCCGGCACCATCGGCGTCGCCTCCAACCCCGAGTTCCTGCGCGAGGGCAGCGCGGTGCGCGACTTCCTCGAGCCGCACCGCGTCGTCATCGGGTGCCAGGAGACGGAGGTTGCGGTGCGGGTTTCGGAGCTCTACCGCGACCTGCGGGCACCGATCCTCGTCACCGACGCCGCGTCGGCGGAGATGATCAAGTACGCGTCGAACGCGTTCCTCGCCACCAAGATCTCGTTCATCAACGCCATCGCCAACCTGTGCGAGTCGGTGCACGCGGATGTCCGCGAGGTCGCGCTCGGCATGGGATACGACCCCAGGATCGGATTCGAGTTCCTGCACGCCGGCCCCGGCTACGGCGGGTCGTGCTTCCCCAAGGACGTCCAGGCGCTGCTCTACACGGCCGACTCGGTCGACTACGACTTCGAGCTGCTGCGTTCGGTGCACGATGTCAACCAGCGCCAGCACGACCGGATCGTCGCCAAGATCGCGGCGGCCGCAGGTGACACGCTCGAGGGCGCCACCATCGCCGTCTGGGGCCTCACCTTCAAGGCCAACACCGACGACCTGCGTGACTCGCCCGCGCTCGCCATCGCCCGCCGTCTGCTCGAGGGCGGCGCTCGTGTACGCGCGTACGACCCGGCGGCGGGTGAGCGGGCGGCGCAGATCGTCGCCGGCCTCGACGTGGTCGCCGATCCGTACGACGCCTGCGTGGACGCCGACGTGCTGACGGTACTCACGGAATGGGACGAGCTCCGGTGGCTCGACTTCGAGCGGGTCGGAGGACAGATGCGCACGCGCCACATCGTCGACGCCCGCAACCTCCTCGACCCTGCGGCCATGCGCCAGAAGTCCTTCGTCTACGACGGCGTCGGCCGCTGATGCCGCGCGCGATCGTCACCGGCGGTGCCGGCTTCCTCGGCTCGCACCTGTGCCGGGAGCTGCTCAGCCGCGGGTGGGATGTCGTCGCCATCGACAACCTCCTGACCGGCACCCTCGACAACATCGACGACCTCCGGGCCCTCGACCGGTTCGAGTTCATCGAGCACGACGTCACCGAGGAGATCCTCGTCGACGGGACCGTCGACGCCGTGCTCCACTTCGCCAGCCCCGCCAGCCCGCGCGACTACCTCGAGCACCCGATCAAGACGCTCAAGGTCGGGTCGCTCGGGACGCACAACACTCTCGGTCTGGCCAAGGCCACCGGCGCGCGCTTCCTCCTTGCGTCGACGAGCGAGGTGTACGGCGACCCGCTCGTGCACCCCCAGCGCGAGGACTACTGGGGCAACGTCAACCCGGTCGGGCCCCGCGGCGTCTACGACGAGGCCAAGCGCTTCGCCGAAGCCATGGCGATGGCCTACCACCGCGCCCACGACCTCGACGTCCGGATCGTGCGCATCTTCAACAGTTACGGGCCGTTCCTCCGTCAGGGCGACGGACGCGTGGTGTCGAACTTCCTGGTCCAAGCGCTCGACGACAAGCCGCTCACCGTGTACGGCGACGGCGGCCAAACCCGCTCCTTCTGTTACGTCGACGACGAGGTGCGCGGCATCCT
Organism: Acidimicrobiia bacterium; assembly: GCA_031177445.1. Lineage (GTDB taxonomy): Bacteria > Actinomycetota > Acidimicrobiia > IMCC26256 > JACDBD01 > JAPSGP01. The sequence goes on along the minus strand of JAPSGP010000006.1, from coordinate 5,993 downwards.
CGCCCTGCTCGACTCCGACTGGGTCGGGCCCATGAACATCGGCAACCCCGATGAGTTCACCGTCCTCGAGCTCGCCCAGCTGGTCCTCGAGCTCACCGGTGCCGACTCCGAGATCGTCTTCGACCCCCTCCCGGTCGACGACCCGACCCGACGCCGGCCCGACATCGGCCTGGCAGAACGCGTCCTCGGCTGGCGTCCCGAGGTCGACCTTCGCGAAGGTCTCCGGCGGACCTACGAGTGGTACCGGAGGGAACGTGAGCGAGGGCGCGTCTAACCAAGCTTCGGAGGCGGCAGCCACTTCGCGCTATCGCAAGCTCTCGGTCATCGTTCCGGTTTTTAACGAACGTCGAACGGTCGCCGAGGTCGTCCGGCGCATGCGCACGGTCCCGCTGCCCGTCGATCGCGAGATCCTGATCGTCGACGACGGCAGCGACGATGGCACCAGTCACGTGCTCTCGCAGCTCGGCGACAGCACGGTGCGGGTGATCGTGCACGCGCACAATCGCGGCAAGGGTGCTGCGATCCGGACCGGGCTCCAGCACGTCAGCGGCGACCTGGTACTGATCCAGGACGCCGATCTCGAGTACGACCCCGAGGACTGGCCCAAGCTGCTTGCCCCGGCGCTCAAGGGACGAGCCGTCGTCGTGTACGGCTCGCGCTTCACTGGTGAACGGCGCAACATGCTGTTCCTGCACTGGATCGGCAACCGGTTCCTGTCGTTGACCACCAACATCCTCTACAACAGCACGCTCTCCGACATGGAGACCTGCTACAAGCTCTTCGATCGTGAGGTGATCGGCAAGCTCACCCTGCGCGCCGAGCGCTTCGACTTCGAGCCCGAGGTCACGGCGAAGGTGTTGCGCCAGGGGATCAGGATCTACGAGGTACCGATCTCGTACACCGGTCGCGAACTGTTCGAGGGCAAGAAGATCACGTGGCGCGACGGGTTCGCCGCGCTCCGGACCCTGATCAAGTACCGGTTCGTCGACTAGTGCCGGGGCTGAGGGTCGGCATCAACGCTGAGCCGCTCTTCCAGCGAGTCCCGACCGGCGCGGCGATCTACACCCTGGCGTTGTGCCGCGAGTTCGTTGCTGTCAGCGAGCACCACGGCGTGACGCTGTTCCATGCGGACCATCCGCTGGTGCCGGCCGAGGTCGAGCAGCTGCCGATGCGGCGGTGTGCCTTCGGGCTCGACCGTGACGAGCTCTATCGCGCGTGGGCCGAGACCCGGCGCCCGGCCCCACAATCGGTCTGCGGTCAGCTCGAGGTCGTGCACGCCACGAGCCCCACTATCCCTCCCGCCGGCGGTGCCCCACTCGTGGCCACGGTGCACGATCTGGCGCCCTTGCGGTTCCCCGAGCGCTACCCGCGGTCGGCTCGGATCTCGCTGCGACGCGGGATGCAACTGGCGGCGCGCGAGGCCGACCGGATCATCTGCCCGTCGGAGAGCACCGCCGCAGAGGTCGAGGAGCTGCTCGGAGTCGAGCGCGCGCGGCTGCGGGTGGTGCCGCACGGCGTCGACATCCCGGCGGCAGATGCCGACTCGGCGCGCCAGTTCGTCGAACGGCGCGGCATCAGCGAGCCCTACGTGCTGTGGGTGGGCACCCAGGAGCAACGGAAGAACATCTCGGCGGTGCTCGACGCCTTCGCCATCGTCGCGCAGCGCAACGACGACGCGACCCTCGTGCTGCACGGCCCTGCAGGATGGCTGGGCGAGGAGGTCGCGGTTACGATCCGGCGACGCGGGCTCGAGTCCCGTGCTCGCGTGAGCGAAGGGTCGTTGACGCGTGAGGAGCTCGCGGCGCTCTACGCCCGCGCCGACGTCTTCGTGTTCCCGTCGCTGTACGAGGGCTTCGGCCTGCCGGTCCTCGAAGCGATGGCGAGCGGCACGCCGGTCATCGCGTCGAACCGATCGGCCATGCCCGAGTCGGCCGGTAGCGCCGCCATCCTCGTCGACCCCACCGATGCTGACGCCCTCGCAGAGGCGATCGCGCGTGTGCTCGACGACACCAGTGCGCACGACGAGCTCGTCGACCGCGGCCACGAGCGCGCCCGCGCATTCACGTGGGAGAACACCGCCCGTCAGACGTGGTCGGTGTACGAGGAGTTGGCGTGACCCGGACGAACGCGTGAGCCGCCCCTACTGGGCGGCGGTTGTCGTCAACTACGAGGCCGGCTCGGAGCTCGAACGGTGCGTGCGCTCCTTGATCGCCGACACCAGTGCCGGTGGTCCTCCCGACGTGGTGGTCGTCGACAACGGTTCGTCCGACGGCTCGGTGGCGCCGGTGGAGCGCGGGTTGCCGGCGGTCCGGGTGATCCGGCCCGAGCGCAATCTCGGGTACGCCGCCGCCGCCAATCTCGGGATCGCGGCCAGCGACGCGCAGGTGATCGCGGTGTGCAACGCCGACGTCAGCGTTGCCGCCGGGACCGCCAGCGCGCTGCTCAGCCGCTTCGCCTCCGAGCAGGACGTCGGCGCGGTGGGGCCGCTCGTCAGGAACCCCGACGGGACGATCTATCCGTCTGCCCGCTCGGTGCCGCGCGTGCGCGACGCCGTGGGTCACGGGTTGCTGGGGCTGGTCTGGCGCACCAACCCGTTCACCCGCCGGTATCGCCAGCTCGATGCCGACCCGAAGGCGCCCCGGGACGTGGACTGGGTGTCGGGGGCCGCCATCTGGCTGCGCCGTGACGCCATCGACGCGATCGAAGGCTGGGACGAGGGCTACTTCATGTACGTCGAGGACGTCGACCTGTGCTGGCAGTTGCGCCGGGCGGGTTGGCGGATCGCCTACGAGCCCGGCGGCGAGGTCGTCCACGTCCAAGGTGTCAGCGCGTCGCAGCACCCCTACCGGATGATCGCGGAGCACCACCGGTCGTTGTACCGGTTCGCGACCAAGCGCTGGCGCGGCCCCCGCCGCGTGCTCCTGCTTCCCGCGGCGCTGTTCTTGAGCGTGCGCGCGGTGCTCGCGATGGCGGAGCACGCGGTCCGCCGGCGACCCAAGCTTCCGAAAGTCACCGAGTAATCTCGCCCGGCCATGCCCAAATCTCGAACGCGCTACGCCCGGGCGCAGGCCCGGGCTCGTTACCGTAAGCCCAAGCGCCGCAACACCTCGATGGGCTGGAACCTCGCCATCGGCGGCATCGTCGCCGTCGGTGTCATCCTGATCGTGTTCACGGTCCGCGGCAACGGCAGCAGTTCCTCCGACGTGCCGCCGCGGCCGGCCAACCAGGCGACGGGCGAGCTCGGCGACCACTGGCACGCCGCCATCGACGTGAACATCTGCGGAGAGAAGTTGCCCGACGCGCCGACGTTCGAGACCCAAGCGGGGAACCCCAACGTCCGCACCGGCCTGCACACCCACGGCGACGGCGTGATCCACATCCATCCCTTCTTCTCGTCCGAGAGCGGCGAGAACGCGACGCTGGGGCGGTACTTCGATTACGGCGGCTGGGGCCTTTCGTCGGATTCCGTCGACTTCGACGCGGCGCCTTCGTTCGCTCCCGACAAGACCGAGTGGAACAACGGCGACACCTGTTCCAACCCAGACGGCTCGGAGGGCAGAGGTGTCCTGCGCTGGACGGTCAACGGCAACGAGCGCACGGGCAACCCGGCCGACTACCGGCCCCAGAACCAGGACCGGATCCTGATCTTCTTCGGCCCGCGCGATGCCGAACTGCCAGAGGTCGCCAGCCGCACGCCCGAGCAGGACAGCGCTGACCCGAGCGAGCCCATCGGCGAGCCGACGACGACGGCACCGACCACCACGGTGCCGGCTGCCTCCGCGCCGCCGTCGTCATGACCACCGCATGAAGGCGATCGTGCTCGTCGGCGGGGAGGGCACCCGTCTGCGCCCGCTCACGTACACGACGCCCAAGCCCCTGCTCCCGATCGCGAACGTGGCGTTCCTGGAGCGACAGCTGTCGTGGCTCGCCCGACACGGCGTCGACGAGGTCGTGCTCTCGCTCGGTTACCTTCCCGACGCCTTCGTCGACCATTTCCCTTCCGGTCGCTTCGGCGATGTGAAGCTGACCTATGCGGTCGAAGACGAGCCCTTGGGCACCGCGGGCGGGATTCGCTTTGCCGCCGAGCAGGGCGGCATCGACGACCGGTTCGTCGTCTGCAACGGCGACGTCCTGACCGCGCTCGATCTCACCGAGATGGTGCGGTTCCACGATGAGCGCGGCGCGGAAGCCACGATCCACCTGTGCCCCGTCGACGACCCGTCCGCTTTCGGCGTCGTGCCGACGTTGGCGACCGGTGAGGTCGTCGCGTTCGTCGAGAAGCCCAGCGCCGGTCACGCGCCTACGAACTGGATCAACGCCGGCACATACGTCCTCGAGCCGGCGGTGCTCGAGCGCATCCCGCCTCGGTTGACCGTCTCGATCGAACGCGACACCTTTCCCCGCATGCTCGATCGACCGGGCGCGTTGTTCGCGCTCCAGCGCGACGTGTACTGGATCGACATCGGCACGCCCGAGATGTACGTCGAGGCGCAGCGCGACGTGCTCACCGGCTGCATCGGTCTGCCACCGGTCGATGGAGCCACCGAGCTCGCGCCCGGCGTGTGGCAGCAGGGTGGCGTCTCGGTCGCGGCCACCGCCCGCGTGGAACCGCCGACCCTGCTCGGTACCGGCTCCGACGTGGGAGCGGGCGCACTGGTCAGTGGATCGGTGCTCGGACGCGACTGCGTCGTCGAGCCCGGCGCGCGCGTGGTGCGGTCGATCGTCTTGGAACGCGCACGCGTCGCAAGCGGCGCCGAAGCGCTCGACGCGGTGGTCGGCAGCGAGGCGGTGCTCGAGGCCGATGCGTCGGTGCGCGACCTCACGGTCGTCGGCGCCGCAACGGTGGTGCCCTCCGGGTCCAGGTTCTCCGGGGCTCGGGTCCCGCTCCAGGTCGCGCAGCCGTGAGAGCCCTCGTCACCGGGGGCGCAGGTTTCATCGGGTCGACCCTCGTCGACCGGCTGCTGGCCGAGGACTGGGAGGTCGACGTCATCGACGACCTGTCCACCGGGACACTGGCCAACCTCGCCGACGCCCGCGCCCGCCGGGGCCATCACTTCTCGTTTCACAGGCTCGACATCCGCGAGCCGGCCGTCGCCGAGCTCGTCGCCCGGCGCCGTCCCGACGTCATCTTTCATCTGGCCGCGCAGGCCTCGGTCCGGATCTCGGTGTCGCGCCCCGCGTTCGACGCCGAGGTGAACATCCTCGGCACGCTCAACATCTGCGAGGGCGCGCTGGCGGCGGGGGTGCGCAAGGTGGTGTTCGCCGGCTCCGGGGGCACGCTCTACGGCGCGCCGGAGCAGGTTCCGGTGCGCGAGGGCCACCCGCAGCAGCCGCTGGCGCCCTACGGCGTGTCGAAGAAGGCGGTGGGCGACTACCTCCACTACTACCGGGAGGTCCGCGGGCTCGAGTACACGGTGCTGGCACTCGCCAACGTCTACGGTCCTCGCCAAGACCCGCACGGCGAGGCCGGCGTGGTCGCGATCTTCGCCGGGCTGCTCCTCGAACGCGAGCGCCCGACCATCTACGGCGACGGCGAGCAGACGCGTGACTTCGTGTACGTCGACGACGTGGTCGACGCGTTCGTTCGGGCGGCCGAGAAGGGCGGCGGGCTCACCATCAACGTCGGCACCGGTGCCGAGACCTCGGTGCAGGCGCTCTACGACACGATGGCAAGGCTCGTCGGGTTCAAGGACCCGGCTCGCTACGCACCCGAGCGGATGGGGGAGCTGCGGCGTTCGGCGCTCGACCCCGGACGCGCCGCGATCCATCTCGGGTGGGAGCCGTGGACGCCGCTCGAAGAGGGGTTGCGCCGAACCCTCCAGTGGTTCCGCAACCGCAACGCCGCCTCGCAGCGGTCCGGATAACGCCCTCCGTCGAACTGGTGGACCGAGGGCGGAGGGGCCGGACCCGGCTCCTCCTCCAGTTCGCTTTGCTCGAAACGTGCCCGTAGTGCCCGTTTCTCGCTCGCTCAAGTCGTCGTCGCTCGGCCCCGT
>JAPSGP010000319.1 GCA_031177445.1 Acidimicrobiia bacterium | reverse complement strand
TCGATGCGCGCCTACATCGACACGCCGGCGATGCTGCAGGCGCTCAGCGCCGACGTTCCCGGATGAACGAGGCCTGGTCTACGCGCTGAGCTCCGACTTGCAGAGGTTGCGCGGGTGGCTGACCCAGTCTTCATCGGCATGATGGCGCTCGAAGCGCAACTTACCCGGGATCGGCAGATCTGTACCGGGAGCGGAGTTCGGTCCGATGCCGGAGCGCGCGGTCAACTGCCCGCACCGTCTTCGGATCACCGACGACTTGCACATGCCCGCGCTTCACCGCGTCGAGGAGCGAGAGCCCGCTGCTGGCCACGCCCATCACGCTGTCGCGATCGGCGGTGATCACGACCGACGGCGCCGGCGCCGGCCCGAGCTGCACGTCGATCCCCTCGTTGACCGACCGTGCGTGCATCGTCTCGCCGTCGACCCGGAACTCGATCGAGGGGAGGTCGGCCGCGCCCGCGAGCAACGCCCGCAGCGCGATCACCAGCCATTCGACTCGGAACTGGAGCGCCGGATCGGCTTCGACGAGCCAGCGTCCGCCCCACCGGACGAGCGCCAGGATCGGAGTCTCGAGCTCGCGTCCGAAGCTCGTGAGCTCGTACCGCGCCGCACCCGGCTCGGAGGTCGTGAGCGCGACGATCCCGTCGCGCTCGAGCCGGCGCAGCCGGTCGGCGAGCAGATTCGTCGCGATTCCGGGCAGCGCCGTGCGCAGATCGGTGTAGCGACGCGGGCCGATCAGAAGCTCGCGCACGATGAGCAACGTCCAGCGATCGCCGATCCGATCGAGAGACAGCGCCAGGGCGCAGTACTGGTCGTAGCTGCGGCGCGTCTCGGCCATGACTTGACTTTCTTGTCTATGATCGCTTGACTCACTCTACCCGCTCGAAGTCCCGCTGAGGAGGATTCCGTGGACCTGAACGACGCCTTCGCCCGCTCGGTGGCCACGACGCAGCCGATCGTCGCCAGTACCGGCGCCGAGCAGCTCGAGCTGCGCACGCCGTGCACGGAGTGGAGTGTGCGCGAGCTGCTCAACCACATCGTCGGCTCGCTCTGGGTGGCCGATGCGCTGTTGTCGGATCGCGACGTCCCGTACGGAATGGGTCCGGGCCTTCTCCCGTCGAGCGATCTCCTCGGGGATGACCCGACCGTGTCGTACAAGGAGGCGGCGGACGCGGCGATGGCAGCCGCGAGCGCGCCGGGAACCATGGACCGGCTCCACCGGACCCCGCTCGGCGAGATGCCGGGCGCGGGCCTGGCCGGGTTCATCACGCTCGACGTCCTGGTGCACGGCTGGGACCTCGCTCGCGCGACGAACCAGACGGCCGCGTTCGACGACGACGAGCTCACCGCGCACGCCCTTGCGTTCGCGCAACAGGCCATCACCGATGCCGCGCGCGGAGCACTCGTCGCAGCACCGGTGCCGGTCACCGACACGGCGCCGACGCTCGATCGGCTTGTCGGGTTCATGGGCCGCCGGCCGTAGCGAGCGAACGGGGATCCTGAGGGCGTGAACCGCACCGACCGCCTCTACGCGCTCGTCGAAGAGCTGCGGGCAACGGCGCCGAGGACTCGCACCGCGCACCAGCTGGCGCAGCGATACGAGGTGAGCGTGCGCACGATCGAGCGCGACATCTCGGCGTTGCAGCAATCGGGGGTGCCGATCTGGGCTTCGCCCGGACCGGGCGGCGGCTACGCCGTCGACCCGTCGATGACGCTTCCGCCGCTCAACCTGACCGCGCGGGAGGCGACTGCGATAGCGGTGGCACTGGCGAAGAGCGGGCCGATCCCGTTCAGCGATGCCGCCCGGAGCGCGCTCCGCAAGCTCATGGTCGCGATGTCGGCGACCAGCCGCGACGAAGCCCAAGAGCTCGCCGGCCGAATCCACCTCATGCAGGAGCGGGGACAGCTCGAGTCGACTGCGGTCGTGCGGTCGGTGGAGCAAGCCGTCGCCGATCGGCGCGTGCTCGCGATCGACTATGTCGACCGGAGCGGCCAGCGCACCGAGCGCCGTCGGGTCGAGCCGTACGGCTTGGCCGGCTCGAACGAGCACTGGTACCTCATGGCCTGGTGCCGACTGCGCGACGGTGGACGCACGTTCCGGCTCGATCGCATCCGTTCGGCGCAGGTCTCCGAGGAGGCGGTTCGCCCGCGAGATCTTTCCGAAGTGGCAGGGGACATCGCCGAGTGTCTGCGCCAAACGGACTTCGAATCCTGAGCGGGATCTGCGCAGCCGGAACAGGACAGGAGGCACCGTGAAGGATCGTGCAACCGCCAGGTCCGACAAGGGTCGGACGCAGGGTGAGGACCGGTTCTGGTCATTGGCCGACGCTCTCCTCCCCCGTGAGGGCGTCACGAAGTCCACGATGATGGGGCTGCCGTGCCTGCGTATCGATGGCGACTTCTTCGCCAGCTGCGACCGCCGGACGGGCGACCTCCTGGTGAAGCTTCCCGCCGCGCGAGTGGATCGGCTGATCGCGACGGGAAGAGCGCAACCGTTTGCCCCGGCTGGACGGCGCTTTCGCGAGTGGGCGGCGGTGTCGTCGCGCCTCAGTCGGACGTGGCGTCGGCTGCTCGAGGAAGCCGTCGCGTTCGTTGGCGGTGGCAGCCCGTAAATCCCGACAGGACGTTGTCGCCGGGCAGGCGCATCCTGCGCTCGTCACCAACGACGACATTGGAGGAAGAGCATGGGTGCACCCGTAGTGTGGTTCGAGATCGCCGGACGCGACCTCGACGCTTTGACCACGTTCTACGGCGGGCTGTTCGGCTGGAAGGTCGACGCTGCCAATCCGGAGCGGTACGGCATGGTTGACACCGGCGCCGAGGGCGGGATCCCGGGCGGGATCTTCGCTCCCGGCGGGGACGTCGAGTATGTGACGTTCTACGTGGCGGTGGACGACGTCGCGGCGGCGCTCCAGCAGGCCGAGACGCTGGGCGCCAAGGTCGTGCAGCCGCCGACGCCGATCGACAGCGGGGCGACGATCGCCACGGTGAACGATCCCGAAGGCCACCGCATCGGACTGATCCAGCAACCGGCATGAGCGCGTGTCGGGTCGGGCGCGGCGCGCTCGACCCGGGCACGCACGTTCAGGTCGGCGCGTCGCGGATCGCCGTCGATGCCGCGAGGTAGAGCGCGACCGCGAACATGACGGCGCCGGCGCCCGGCCCGGAGCCGAGGAAGCCCCGGTCGGGACGAAAGCTGAACAGGATCACGACGGCGAGCACGGCGGCGACGCCCGCCGGCCACCACGCCGACGGCTTCCCCGCCGTGGCCCACGTCGCCACCGCCAGCGCGAGGAAGAGCACCCCGAGCGCGATGGTGCCGTCGAAGGTGGCACGACCGAACTGGCCGGGGAAGTCCGTGCGGCTGCCGAACAGCACCCAGTCGCTCGTGCGATCCGACGTGATGACGTCGCTGCGGGCGTTGGCGATCAGGACGAAGACGCCGTACCCCGCCGTCAGCAGGCTCACTGCGGTGCGACCCGGGACCGGCGTGCTCGAGGTCATGTCAACACCCTCAGCCACCGGTTCCCGGCGGGAAGGTTCGCCCGCAGGATCGCATCCACACCTAAGGTTCGCCCGGCGGCCATGGCAAAGACGGCGAGCTGGAGCGACGCCATGAGCGCGTACGACCAGTACCACTCGGCGGGCGCGTTGGCCACGGTCAGTCCGATCACGACGCTCTGGAGAAAGCCGACGGCGGCGGTGAGCCGGGTGAGCGTTCCGGAGAGGAGGAACGCGGCGAGGAGGAACTCCACGATCACGACGCCCCAGCCGAAAGGCTCGAGGTTGGGCCGGACGAGCTCGTCGAGGACCGAGGAGAAGCCGGGCGCGACCGGATGGTCGATCCCGTCCTGCACGAAGCCGCACAGCCGGTTGCACACCCCGTCGTGCTCGCCGAAGTCGGGCGGCGACTTCCAACCGATGTTGGTGAGCCAGAGCATCCCCGCGGTGAGCCGGAGGAGCACGGGCGCGGCGTTCGTGACGGCGGCGGTGCTGCGCTCGGCGAGATCGATTGCGCCACTCATGCGCACGGGAACGTGAGTGCGAGGTCGTCTTTGC
>JAPSGP010000601.1 GCA_031177445.1 Acidimicrobiia bacterium | reverse complement strand
CGGCGTCAATGAAGACGATCCGGTCGCATACCTCGCGCGCGAATCCCATCTCGTGGGTCACGACGATCATCGTCATGCCGTCCCGCGCCAGGTCGCGCATGACGTCGAGGACCTCCCGGATCATCTCCGGATCGAGCGCCGAGGTGGGTTCGTCGAACAGCATCAGCTTGGGGTCCATCGCCAACGCGCGGGCGATCGCCACGCGCTGCTGCTGGCCGCCCGACAGGTCGGCCGGGTACTCCTCCGCCTTCTCGGGGATGCCCACGCGCTCGAGCAGTTCCCGCGCCCGCTCGGTGGCCTGCTCGCGTGACACGCCCTTGCCCTTGACCGGACCGAGCACGACGTTTTCGAGCACCGTCATGTGCGGGAACAGGTTGAACTGCTGGAAGACCATGCCGATCTCCGCGCGCAGGCGGCTGAGCGCCTTGCCCGAATAGTCAACCGCCGTGCCCTCGAAGCGCACCTCGCCCGCGTCGACCGGCTCGAGCCCGTTGATGCAGCGCAGCATGGTCGACTTGCCGGAGCCCGATGGCCCCGCGATCACCGTCGCAGAGCCGCGCTCGACCGTGAGGTCGACCCCGTCCAGCACGACGTTGTCGCCGAAGCTCTTGCGGACCTGGTCGAGCTCCACCAGCAGCCGGTTGTCGTCCCCCATTCGCAGGCTGGTTCTCCCCACCTTGGTTCCGCGGGAAACGGGCTAAATCAAATCCTAAAGACCGGCACAAGCCGCTTCTCGTGCTCGGCGTCGATCTCCGCGACCACCTCGATGTGCTCTTCGATCCCCGAACCGCGCAGCTTGGTCGCCAGCAGCTCGTCCACCTGGAACAGACCGCTCGAGTTGTTCATCTCGATCTCGATCCGCACGGCGCGCTCGTCGCCCGGCTCGATCGTGACGCCGTCGATGGCCGCCGCCGAGATCGAGTGGATGTTCGGCCGGCGGGTCTCGAACGGGATCCGCGAGCGGCCGCTCGCCATGTCGAGCGCGTCGGCCACCCGCAACACGCCGGCCTCCATCGTGATCGGGTCGCCGTGACGGCGGTGGCCGATCACCGCGTGCAGCGCCTCGGAGACGACGACCGTCAGGACGGGCTCGTCGTAGACCCCCTCGAGGAGGAGCGGCAGCCGGTCGGCTGCCAGGAACAGCGAGTACTGCTCGTGGTCGGTGCGGTGGATCGACATGCCCGTGTCATGGAAGAGGCAGGCGGCGGCGATCACGACCTCGGCGTCGCGCGGCTTCATCCCGTGCGCGCTGACCATCGCCGGCTCCACCCCGGCGCGGTTGAGCAGGCGGAACAGCCGCAGGGCGATGTTGACCACGATCTGGATGTGCACCCAGGAGTGGTCAGACATGTCGCGGCGGTCGGCGTTGACCTGCTGCATGTACCACCAGCCGTGCAGCCGGCGGTCGCCCGCCACGGCGCTCAGCAGCGCCTCCAGCCGGCGGTTGCCGCGGGTGGGGACGCGAATCTCGGTCTCGGGAATCTCCACGCGCGCAGTACCCTACGACGGGTGACCCGCAAGCCTCTCGTCGACGGCCACGGCCGCGAGATCACCGACCTGCGCGTGTCGGTCACCGACCGCTGCAACTTCCGCTGCCAGTACTGCA
>JAPSGP010000080.1 GCA_031177445.1 Acidimicrobiia bacterium | reverse complement strand
GGCATTGATGTCGATGCCGTAGCAGTTCCCGGGCTCGAGGTAGTCGACGAGGTGGCGCCCGGCTCGCAGGGAGCCACATCCGACGTCGAGGAGCCGATGCCCGGGCTCGAGGCCCTGACCGACGAGGAAGTCGAGTTGCAGCTGTCCGAGCTCATCCCATCGCCCGCCCACGTAGTTGCGATGCGCACCGTGGAAGATCTGCTCCTCGGTGAACGTCATCCCGAGGAAGTCCGGATTCCTGACGTCGGGAGGCACCTCCATCCGGATGTCGATGTCCATGTACGTCACGCCCTCTCGCTCGGGAACCGACGGTGATGCTTTCGCGGCCCGAGTGCGTCGTCCAGGAACGGCACGAAGTCAGCCCACGCCGGTCCCGGCACGACAGGAGTATCTTGCGACGGATGGGCAGGGCATCGAAGCTCGAGACGGACTATCTCGTCGTTGGGGCGGGCGCGCTCGGGATGGCGTTCGTCGACTCGTTGATCGACCACAGCGACGCGGATGTCGTGATGGTCGAACGCCGCCACCGGCCCGGCGGCCATTGGCTCGACTCGTACCCGTTCGTGCAGCTCCACCAGCCGTCGAGGTATTACGGCGTCAACTCGACGTCACTCGGACAGGACCGGCTCGAGCCCGACGGCATGGACACCGGCTTCTACGAGCGAGCGAGCGGCGCGGAGATCTGCGGCTACTTCGACGAGATCATGCGTCATCGGTTCCTGCCATCGGGGCGGGTGCGTTTCTTCCCGATGTGCGACTACCTGGGCGAGCGGCGGTTCCGCTCCCGGTTGACCGACCGGGTGACGGGCGTGGCGGTTCGCAGCCACGTCGTCGACGCGACCCACATGGCGTCGCGTGTGCCTGCGACTGATCCTGCCCCGTTCGACGTGGCCGACGGGGTCCGCTGCGTCCCGGTGGGCGAGCTGGCCACGGTCGAGAACCCGGCCGCCGGCTACGTGATCGTCGGTAGTGGCAAGACCGCGTTGGATGCCATCTGCTGGTTGCTCGATCGAGGGACCGAGCCGGACGACATCACCTGGATCCGACCGCGTGACGCATGGATCTTGAACCGCGCGTTCTTCCAGCCAGGCGATGCACGCACCTTTGCCGGGGTCGTCCTGCAGCTCGAGGCGATGGTCGTGTCGGAGTCGGTCGACGAGGTCTACGAACGTCTCGAAGAAGACGGGGTGGTGCTCCGCACCGACCAGGCAGTCGCGCCGACCATGATGAAGGGCGGGACGGCGAGCGTCCGGGAGCTCGAACAGCTCCGTCGCATCGAGAACGTCGTCCGGCTCGGGCACGTCGACCGCATCGAGCCCGACCGGATCGTCCTCGAGCAGGGCTCGATCCCGACCACTCCCGATCATCTCCACGTGCACTGCGCCGCGTCCGGCTTGAGCGACAACCCCCCTCGAGCGATCTTCACCGACGACACGATCACCCTCCAGCTCGTGACGCGCGTCGGCCTGACGTTGTCGGGTGCGCTGCAGGGCTTCCTCGAGTCCACGGGAAGGACGACGGGGGAGAAGAACGCGCTCTGCCCGCCGACCGTCATGCCCCACACACCGTTCGATTACCTGCGCTGCGTCCTGACCGGCATCAGGACAGAGCTGGGGTGGCAGGAAGCCCCGGATCTGCAGGAGTGGCTCGATCGCTCGCGACTCAACCTCCTGAACGGCTTGGGTGAGAACGGCGATCGCGCAACCGTCCGGGCGCTGCAGGGCCGTTTCTTCACCGCGCTGTTCCCCGCACTCGACAAGCTGCAGGTGTTCGCGGCGCAGGCCACGCCACAGGAACGAGCTCGCATGTTCGAACCGGCCGCGAGCGTCGGCGCCTGAGCCTCGGCGTTCATCGGTCTTGCCCGAGCGAGGTGCTATCCCTCGCCGAGGCAGTCGGCGCGGGTTGCTAACTTCGATGCATGGCCCGACTCGACGGGGCGAAGCGTGCCGAGCTTCCGAACAGTGCGTTCGCCTACATCGACTCGGGCGGCCGGCGAAGACTGCCGATTCACGACGCCGCCCATGTCCGAAACGCCTTGGCCCGCTTCAACCAGGTCAAGTTCGAGGATGACCGCGCCCGAGAACGCGCTCGCACGAGGTTGCTGAGCGCGGCCAAGAAGTACGGGATCGTCCCGGTGGGGTTCATCACCGGTCAGCTGCAGTCAGAGCGCGAGGTCGGGGCGCAGCGGGCACGGGAACCAGTGCAGCTGCCGGCCGGATTCGTGACGATGCTGATGACGGACATCGAAGCGTCGACCGCTCTCGTCCATCGACTCGGTGACGGCTACCGCGAAGTCATCAACGACGTGTGGGCCCTGCTGAGCGACGCCGCGGTGGCAACCGGAGGCCTTGTGGTCGAGACGCGCGCCGATGAGTTCTTCGGCGTGTTCGAGCGCCCGGAATCCGCACTTGATGCCGCGGTGAGCATCCAGCGCGAGCTCCGAGGGCGGTCGTGGGTCGATGGCCTGGAGGTGCGGGTCCGAGTTGGAATCCACAGCGGAACCCCGACGGTCCACAACGCGAACTACATCGGCATGTCCGTCCACACCGCGGCCCGCGTCTGTGCGGCGGCGCACGGAGGACAGGTACTCGTCACTGGGAGCACCAGGGAAGCGGCCAGGGGATCGCTGAACGGTGTGCGCTTCAGGACCATCGGTGAATACCAACTGCGCGGTCTGCCGGACCCGGTGCCACTGTTTCAGGTGACAGCGAAAGGACTCGCTGTTCGCTTCCCGCCGCTGCGGATCTCCAGCGCCGGTTAGCTCTGTACGCACCCGGAACCATCTCGAGAAGGGATCATGGCCGCAGGTCGCAGGTTGTCGCCCGCCGCTTCGCTCTCGCTGCTGGGAATCGCCGGCACCGTCGTCGTGGCGAGCGCTGGGGGCGCGCATGGATCGCCCAGCGGAGATGGAACGCCGGCGGAGAACGTGGCCGCGAACCTTGTCGGCACGTGGACGGGCGACAAGTCGGGAGCGGAGGGCGGCAAGTTCGAGACTCGCGAATGGCGCGTCGTGTTCGAGCGGGCGAGGGCCAACGCGGCTATCGGGACCAAGCAGTACCGGCAGCCGAACGGCCGCTGGTCGAAGGCCGAGCGTGTCAACGCGGTCGTCGACGCAGCTGGGCACATCTGGGCCTCGGACGCGGACGGAGTCCTCAATGGCTCGCTGTCGGATGACGGCACGCTCGAGCTCATCTACCAGGAGCCCGGCACCAAGGACGGCGCCGCGGTCATCGCCCTCCTCCAGCGAGACGAACCGTGACCGATCGCCCGCCCGACGTCAGAACCGATGACGCGTGTGGCTGAACGTGCCCTTGCCGAACGCGAGGACCTTCGTCGGCGCGACCGAGAACACGAGCGCAGCGCCCGCCTCGTGGTGAAAGCTGTCGTCGTGCGCCTCGAAGTGCCATCGCCCGTCCCACTTCGTGCGCCATGCCTCGGCGAGGCGCTGCAGGAGGTCGTTGTCTTTGACCTGGACGGCGTCGCCTTCGACCACGACATCGAGCCCTCGGTCCCACTGGTTGCAGCCGGTCGCCAAGATCACGTGCGCATTGCCGCGCAGGTTGACCGCCTTCTGCTCTTCGGCACCCGTGCAGAAGTGGATCGCGCCGTCGAGCCATACGGCGACGAGCGGCGTCACATGCGGTCGCCCATCGGCGCGAACCGTCGTGATCCAGAACAGCTCGGCGGTTGCGAGGGCTCGAACAGTCTGGTCCCAGTCGGTCGGCGCCCCGTCGGGGTCGCTGAATCGCGAGTCGAGCTCTGTTCTCGGCTGATTCATCGGGGAGTCCTTTCTTCGCTCATACGGTTCGGTGCTGATCCGTTCACGACACGTTCTCGGCCACGATCCGATCGACCCGAGCGACGGCTGTCAGGTCGCCGGTCGTGAAGCGATTGCGCATCACGGCGACGGCGACGCCGGTATCGATGTCGGCGTAGGCCGCAGAGCCGTTCATCCCGACCATCCCGAACGTCGAGCCGGGCCGCGACGTAACGCCACCGGGCCGGGCGGGCTGTAGCCGAACGCCCACGACGTCGGGAAGCCCATCACCTGGTCCATCCCTGTGAATGCCACAGTTGCCATGCACGCCAGCCGTCGCGACGAGACGAGGGCAACGCCGTCGATGTGCCCGAGCAACGCGGAATAGAGCCGAGCGACGCCGCCGGCGGTCATGGTCCCCTCTGAGGGGATGTCAGAGGTGAGGAGGTCGGAGCGGTTGGCGTAGTCGGCGTCGGGGAGGACGCCGCGAGGCATGGCCCGGTCGAGCGGCGACCCGCGTTCCGGTGGGGAGGGCGGGGTGCCCGCGGCTGGGACTTGTCGGGCCACCCGCGGCACCAAGGCCGGCGGCACGCCGAAATGGACTTCGTCTCGGATTCCCAACGGCCCGGCGATCAGATCTCGCAGGAGCGTCGAGATGCTGCGGCACATGCTCCTCATCCATGGCGTCCCTTCGAGGCCGGATATGCAAGTTCCGACCGCGACCGGCGGTCGATCTCATCGGTCCGCGATCGGTCCCACGTTGCGGTTCCTGTTGGACGCCTGATCTGATGCCGGCGTGAGCACGGACCCAGTCAGGGACCGGATCGTGCCGTGGCTCGGCCAGCAGATGAGCTCGGCAGGGCCATCTGACGCGCCCGACGAGGTGAACCTCCCGATGATCCGTCACTGGGTGGACGCGTTCGACGATCGCAACCCCGTGTACCTCGACGATGCCTTCGCCGCGACGACGCGTTTCGGCGGGCTCGTCGCACCTCCAGCGATGCTCCAGACCTGGACCATGGGCCGTCCTCGGATCGAAGGGATCGCAGCGCGCGGCGGTGCCGCCGACGAGGTCGACGCCGAGAGCCCGATCGGAATCCTCGCGGCGGCCGGCTACACCGGGACGATCGCGACGAACTCAGAGTTGGAATTCGATCGCTATCTGCGCCTGGGGGATCGACTGCGGTCGTCGACGGTGGTGGAGTCGATCTCCGAGAGCAAGATCACGCGGTTGGGCACGGGGTACTTCGTGACCTGGGTGACCACCTACGCCGACGACCGCGGTGCGGTCGTCGGCCGGCAACGGTTCCGGATCTACAAGTTCCAACCCGGCGCGGATGGCGTGAGTGCGTCGGGCGGAGAGCGTCGTCCCTCCGCGGAGCCCACGAACGAGTCACCGACGGGCGAAGCGCTCCCGGACTTCGACCTCGACGTCACGGCCACGGTCGTGGTCGCCGGTGCGATTGCATCGCGTGACTTCATGCCGGCGCATCACGACCGCGACTTCGCGCAGGCGCAGGGCGCACCCGACATCTTCATGAACATCCTCACGACCAACGGCTACGTGGCGCGCTACGTGACGGACTGGGCGGGCCAGGACGCGATGCTGCAGAGGATCGCGATCAGGCTCGGCGCCCCCGCCGTGCCGAACCAGCCCCTGCGGTTCCGCGGCCGAGTCATCGAGGAACAACGAGCAGGTGACGAGGCAATCCTCGAGGTATCGGTGCAGGCGACGAACGATCTCGGCGATCACGCGACCGGGACGGTCACGCTCACCTTGCCGGCCGGCGCCCCTCGAACCGCGCAGTCGTAGCGGCTACGCGTCCCGGGCGAGGGCCGCGCACACCGCGAGCTCGAACACCTTGCGGAGTTCGGGGAACCGCTTGGGATTCGTGTTCGGCGTGATCTGCGCGTTGACCGCGACGCTGGTGGAGCGCTGCCCGTCGGGCGTGGCGGCGATGAAGTGCGTGTAGCCCGGCGTGTTCCCGGTATGGCCGTACACGGTCCCGCACCGTGTCCGATACCGGAAGATCGCCAGCCCCGCGGAGTTCCTCCCCGGCCCCAGAGGCTCCGACTTCCCGCCGCGCCGGAACTGTCGCTGGGCATCGCGCGTCGCTTCGTTTGTGGTTGCGCCGCTGGCGTAACCCCGGATGAAGGCGTTCGAGTCAGCTGGTGTGGCGACGACCCCGCCCGACGCCCACGACCATCCGCCGGCGATGACCTCGCTCACATCCTCGGGCGGATCGGGCGGATCGACCGCGTAGCCGCGGACGAACGGGTCCGGTATCTCGACACCGTTCGGCAGGCTCGTGCCGGTGAGACCGAGCGGCCCCGCGACGCGCGCCTGCAGGACGTCGGCGTACGGCTGGCCGGTCACGGCCTCGAGCATGAGCCCGACCACGATGTTGTCGGAGTTGGAGTAGCGGTACTCGCTGCCAGGCTCGAACTCGAGCGGATCGTTGGCCACGTACGACAACAGCTCGGCCGGGGGCGGTGCCACCTCGAGCGACGCCCTCACTGCTTTCTGGAATGCCTCCGTCTGGCTGAAGTCGGGGATCCCGCTGGTGTGCCCGAGAAGCTGACTCAGCGTGACCTCCGACCAGGCCGACGGGAGGTCGGGCAGTCGCGCACCGATGGTGTCGTCCAGGGAGAGCACGCCATCGGCCACGGCCGAGAGGGCGGCGGCCCCGCTGAACGCCTTCGCGACGCTGGCGACCCGGACATGGTCGTCGATCACCGGCGGGGACTCGGTCTCGACGTCGCCCAATCCGGCGGCGTGCAGCCGTGGCTCGTCGTCGCGCTGCACGACCACGGCGACGCCAGGAGGGCCGTCCTTCCTTCGCACCAGCTTCTCGAGCGCGGTGTCGAGCGCCTCGTCTGCAGAAGGAGCGCGTTCGCCCGCGCCCGCAGTGATCGGCGCGCTCGCCACGACCACCATGAGCGCGGCGAGCACGCCGCCAGTTGCAGCTTTCCTATGCAAGATGCCACACCCTAATCGTGCCGACTGACCCAATTGGCGCGGGAGCGTTGCATCTGCTCGCGTCGATGGCAGAGCCGAAGTCGCTGGCTCGCTGAGCGCCGCGCGGCGGCGAGAAACGCGGCGACGCCGCCGGAGGACAAGCGGGCCGTGCGTCTCAGGATCGTGACCTGGAACCTCCACGGCAGTGCCCGACCCGATCTCGAGTGGGTTGCCAAGCAGCTGGAAGGATTCGGAGCCGATGTCGTGGCCTTGCAAGAGGTGCAGCGCCGGCAGGTTCATGCGCTCGCGCAACAGTTGCGCGCCGTCACCGCGCACTGGTCGCTCAAGCATCTACCGCTCGGCAACCCGGCCGAGGGACTGGCCGTGCTCAGTCCCCACCGTCTCGTCGACGCGCGCACCGTGACCCTGTCCACCGGGGCGCCGTTCTGGAGCTACCGCCGCCGCATCGCACAACTCTGCGCCCTCGATCTCGGCGGGCACGTGTTCCGCCTCGCCAACTGCCACCTCGCATCCGACGACGCCGGCGCACGTCGGGCCCAGGCCGCACAGCTCCTCGCCGTACTGGAGCCGGGCACCGTGGTGGTCGGCGACCTCAACGCCCGTCCGGGGCGCGCCGTCCTCCGACGGATGTCACGCGCCGGGCTTCGGGACGCGTGGGGGGAGCTGCATCCGGGCGCCCCCGATGGCGACGGGGCGACCAATTGGCGAGACCGCGATCGCGACGAGCTGCCGTCCAATCGCCTCGACTACATCCTCGTCCCCGAGGGATGTCGCGTCGTCGACGCCACGGTGCCATCGGCTGCCGACAGCGATCTCAGCAGGTACCGACGCCTCTCCGACCACCTCCCGGTCCGCGCCGAGCTCGAATCCGTCGGCGGCGATCCGGTCAGCTGACGGGCGGGGGCGTGCTGCGGTTGATCCACGTCGGATCGAAGGACCGCTCGCCGACAGCGGTCACCGCGTCGAGGCGGGCGAGATCGTCGTCCGACAGCGTAACGTCGGTGGCGCCGATGTTCTCTTCCAGATATGCGAGGTGCTTGGTGCCGGGGATCGGTACGACGTCCGGGCCGCGCGCGAGGAGCCAGGCGATCGCGACCTGACCAGGAGTGACGCCGTGCGCGGTGGCGATGTCCCGCACCACGTCGACGGAGGACAGGTTCGCGTCGAACGCGTCGCCGCTGAACCGAGGATGGCGGCGGCGCAGATCTCGTTCCGAGAGATCGTCGAACGAGGTGATGCGGCCGGTCAGCATGCCCCGGCCCAACGGACTGAACGGCACGAGGCCGATGCCCAGCTCCCGGCAGGTGGGCACGATCCCGTCCTCGATGTCGCGGCTCCACAGGGACCACTCGCTCTGGAGGGCGGCGATCGGGTGAACCGCGGCGGCGCGGCGGATCGTGTCGACCGACGCCTCCGACAGGCCGAGGTACCGCACCTTGCCTTCGGCGACGAGCTCGGCCATGGCGCCGACCGTCTCCTCGATCGGCACGTCCGGGTCGGCGCGATGTTGGTAGTAGAGGTCGATGTGGTCGACGCCGAGACGGCGCAGCGACCCTTCCGCTGCGGAGCGCACGTAATCGGGCGTGCCGTTGACGACCGCCGGCTGTCCGGGTCGGGGTGCCGAGACGATGCCGAACTTGGTCGCGAGCACGGCGTCGTCCCGGCGTCCCGCGATCGCCTCGCCGACGGCGAGCTCGCTCGGGCCGTACGCGTCGGCGGTGTCGAGCAGGGTGCAGCCGAGGTCGAGCGCACGGACGATGACCTCCCGGGGGTCGACGCCCTCGAAGCCGCCGTATGCCGGGCTGAAGCTCATGCAGCCGAGACCGATGGCGCCGACCGACAGCGCGCCGGCGCCCAGGTCGTGGCGGGGAAGTGTCATGTCGAACCTCCTCGGCGGGTACTCGGTGGGTCGGCGCCATTGGACCACGTGGAAGACGCAACCCGCTTCCATTCGTCCAAGACATCGGCGGTTCGCCGCGGGAGAATGTGCGCATGAGCGAGCACGCGTCCACCGTTGGACGGCCCATCCATCACCCGCCCGGCGACGGGCGCAGGTACGCGATGGGGAGAATCCAGAGTGTCTTCAAGGCCGACGGCGAGGAGACGGCCGGGAGGTACTCGATCTCCGAATGGTGGCTGGAGCCGAACACGTCGGGGCCCGGAGCCCATTCTCACGAGGAGGATGACGTGTTCTACGTGATCGAGGGGGTCATGAGCATCCTCCTCGAAGACCACTGGATCGACGCGCCCCCAGGATCCTTCGTCCTCGTCCCTGGGGGCGCCACCCACGACTTCGAGAACCGCGGCACGGCGCGGGCGGGCGTGCTGAATCTTTCGATCCCCGGTGAGTTCGAGAACCACATGCCGGCGATCGAGCTGTGGTTCGCCGAGCACCCTGCCGGCGACGCCAGCCGCTGAACGCCCATCCCCGCCCGCTCACGACAGCCCCCTCACGACTGCACTGGCCGCCATGCCGACACGACCTTTCGATCGCGGCGGATCGCGTACCCGGCCGACGAGAGCCGGCTCAGCACATGGCGAAGCTTCGACTCAAAGCCATCAACCTCGTGGTACTCGAACGCGATGTTGTGGATGCGTTCGAACACGTCGTCGGGCGCGCTGAAAAGGATGTCGTACTCGCCTCCCTCGCGGTCGACCTTGAGCAGGTCCACTGAATCGAGGTCGTGAGCATCGAGGAGGTCGGTCAGGCTCACACTCGGGAGCGACCGGCGTTCCGCCTCCGGATACCAGTACGCGGAGACGTGAACCTCCTCGCCGTCGAGTTGCTGCACGTTCAGGACCGTCTCTCCCGATTCTCCGACGGCCTTCCTGACGGCGGTGATGCGATCTCCGAACCCGTTCTCATCGACGTTGCGGGTCAGCAACGCGAAG
>JAPSGP010000079.1 GCA_031177445.1 Acidimicrobiia bacterium | reverse complement strand
CCGACACTGCGCCCTCGTGTCCCTGGCCGGACGCGATCGGGACCAGGCCCCCGGCGTCGAGCGCGCGACCAACGTCCCGCTGCTCGTAGCCGGGCGCGATGCCCTCGGTGTCGGGCGGGACCCACATCTGCACGAAGTGCACCTCTTCGGTCGAGGACGGGTTCATCTCCGAGTGCTGGATGCCGGTGCCGGCGCTCATGCGCTGGGCGAGCCCCGGGTAGAGCTCGCCGTGGTGGCCGGCGGAGTCACGGTGCTCGAGGCGGCCGGCGAGGACCCAGGTGACGATCTCCATGTCGCGGTGGGCGTGCGTGTGGAACCCGGTAGCGGGAGCGACCCGGTCGTCGTTGTTGACGAGGAGCAGCCCGTGGTGCGTGTTCGTGGGGTCGTAGTGGCGTCCGAAGCTGAAGCTGTGCCAGCTGTCGAGCCAACCCAGCGTCGTGTGCGGCCGCGTGCCGGCCCGGCGGATCTCGACCGTCATGACCCCGCCAGCCGGGAGGCACGACGCTCGAGGTAGCGCTGCTCGGGCAGGCTGGTGGTGCGGCGCGCGGCGCGTCGATAGCTATCGAGCGCGGCGTCGCGGTCACCGGCCATCTCCTGCAGGTGCGCGCGCACCGCCTCGAGGCGGTAGTGGCCCGCCAGGACGTCATCGTCGAGCGTCTCGAGGACCACGAGCCCGGCTCGTGGTCCTCGGACCATGGCGACGGCGACTGCACGGTTCAGCGTGACCATGGGATTCGGCTGGAGTCGCTCGAGCATGTCGTACAGGGCGAGGATCTCGCGCCAGTCCGTGTCGTCCGGGGTTGCGGCCTCGTCGTGCACCGCCGCGATTGCTGCCTGGAGTTGGTACGGACCGATCGGGGCGCGGGTGAGCGCGTCCGTGACGAGGGCGACCCCTTCTCGGATGAGGTCCTGGTCCCAGCGGCCGCGGTCTTGCTCTGCGAGCGGCACCAGGGAGCCATCGGCTTCGGTGCGGGCCGGGCGGCGTGCGTCGGTCAGCAGCATGAGCGCGAGCAGGCCCGCGACCTCGCCGTCGTCGGGCAGGAGCCGGTGGACCGCTCGCGCGAGCCGGATGGCCTCGCTCGTCAGCTCGCTTCGGTGCAAGTACGGGCCGGACGACGTGGTGTAGCCCTCGCTGAAGATCAGGTAGAGCACGTGTAGGACGACGCGCAGCCTCTCGGCCCGCTGCGGCTCGGGCGGGAGCTCGAACGGGAGCTCGCTCGCCTTGATGCGCTGTTTCGCCCGGCTGATGCGCTGGGCCATCGTCGTCTCGGGGACGAGGAACGCGCGGGCGATCTCGGCGGTGGTGAGCCCGCCCACGGCGCGCAGCGTGAGGGCGATCTGCGATGCGGGCGAGAGCGCCGGATGGCAGCACAGGAAGAGCAACGTGAGCGTGTCGTCGACGTTCATTGGTCGTGCGTCGTCTGGTGCCGGCGCGACGTGCGCGTCCGAGGGCATGCGGGTCGCGGTCGCGTCCTCGCGGCGCCGGCGAGCGCTCTCACTGCGCAGCTCGTCCGTGAGGCGACGTGAGCCGACCGTGATCAGCCACGCGCGCGGGTTGTCGGGCACGCCCTGCCGGGGCCAATGCATCGACGCCGCCAGTAGCGCTTCCTGGACTGCGTCCTCAGACGCGTCGAAGTGCCCGTAGCGGCGGACCAGTGCGCCGAGGACCTGCGGCGCCAGCTCGCGCAGCAGGTCCTCGGTCACGGTGAGCGTGCTCACATCTCTTCGCCCCCCTGTGACATGAGCGCCCGCACCTCCATCGCGCAGTAGCGGGCGTCCGGCCACCGCGCCGCGATCTCGGTCGCCCGCTCGAGGGTCTCGCACGCGACGATGCAATAGCCGGCGAGCTGCTCCTTGGCTTCGATGAACGGGCCGTCGGTGATGACCGGAACCGCGTCTCGCACCTTTACCGTCTTGGTGTTCGACGAATCGGCGAGCCCCTCTCCGCCGACCCACTCACCCGACTCGGTGAGCTCCTGGATGATGGCGTCGACCTCGGCGAAGACCTGGTTGCGCTCCTCCTCGGAGAGCGCCTCGAAGCTCGCGGGGTTCTGGTAGATGAGCAAGATGTACTTCACGTCGGCACTCCTCGCGGTCGCGGGCCCCGGGCGGGCACCTCTTCCCGTAGGTCGGTGCAGGACTGCAGTCCTCGACAGGTGGCGCTGGGACAGGCTTCGGGATCGTGAGATACATCTTCACCGAACCGGTCCATAGACGGGCATGACGGACCGCACCACCTGGACCGATGCCGAGCTCCTCCGGGCGAGCGCCGAGGGAGCGGCGTTCTCCGAGCTGTATCGCCGCCACGTCTTGGCGGTGCATGCCTGGTTCCGGCGCCGGCTCGAATGGGCGGCGAGCGACCTGACCGCCGAGACGTTCGCCCAGGCATGGCTCAGCCGGCGCCGATTCCGTGACCAGCGGGACGGCTCGGCGCTGCCGTGGCTGCTCGGGATCGCCAAGAACGTGCTGCGGGACTCGGCTCGTCGAGATCGAGTCGAGACCCGAGCGCGCGAGAAGCTCGGCCTGCCGCTCGACCTCGCCACCGAGGACGGCTACGTGGCCGTCGAAGATCGGCTGTCGCCGCAACGGGCGCTCGCCGCCGGTCTCGACGCACTTCCCGACCACGAGCGGGAAGCGGTCGAGCTCCGGATCGTCCACGAGCTGCCGTACCTCGAAGTTGCCGAACGGCTCGCCATCCGCCCGGCCGCCGCCCGCTTGCGCGTCTCGCGTGGGCTGCGTCGCCTCGCCGCCATGACCCCTCAGGAGGAATCGTGACCACGCTGAAGACCGTGCCGCCCGACCTGCCCCCCAGCCTCGTCCGTTTCGAGTCCGAGCTCCACAGCGCCATCCGTCGCCACCGTTGCCAGCGACCCCGCCGGATCGCGTTTCGTGCGTCGGCCGCGTGCGCCGCGGCGGCGATCGGGCTGGGCGTATTCACCTTTTGGCCGTCGAAGGATTCGCCGGCGTCGGCGATCGAACAGGCCAAGGCCGTGCTCACGCAGACCGATGGGGGGATCCAGCACGTCGTCGAGTCGACGGACCTCACGCGTCCCGACGGCGAGCGCGAGACGATGGGCAGCGAGACCTGGTCGCTCACGACGCCGCCGCACGACGAGCGGCAGATCGAGTTCCGGAACGGCGAGGTGCGCTTCGAAGGAGGGTCGGCCGACGGTCGCCCCGAGTTCTACGACCCGCAGACCAACACGGTCTCCGTGCTCCCCGACGGCGTCGAGGTTCCCGAGGAACTGGCATCGGCCCAGCCCACCGAGCTGCGCACGCGCATCGTCGAGGGCATGCTCCGGCTCCTGAACTCGGGCGAGGCCCACGAAACCGGCCGAGAGACCGTCGACGGGCGGGAGGCGATCCGGATCGTGTCCGATGTCGAAAGCATGACCTTGCTGGTCGACGCCGAGACGTTCGAGCCGATCGAGTGGACCGGAACCGCCGACGACGGCACCGAGACCGTGACCCGCATCAGGAGGTTCGAGACGCTCCCGGCGACGCCCGAGAACCTTGCACTGCTCAGCGTGCGGGGCCAGCACCCGGATGCGACGGTCGTGCAGGACGTGAGCATCGTCGTCGAGCCCGGCGGCAACGTGCAGGTCTACGACGGCGAGCCCGTGCCCGACGGGTCGAAGTAGACCCCTCGCTCACAGCCCCGCTGCGAGACGGCGCCCGGCCGCCCCGGGCGTCGTCACGCGTCCCGGGCGATGGTCGGGGACCGGCCGCACATGATCGGCGTGCTGCCCGACGGCTACCGGAAGGGAGTCCGGAAGAGGTATCGCGGGCGGCACGCCAACCATCAGGGTACCCACCGTCGGAACCGGCGAAGCCGCGGGCAGGCGCAAACGAGGCGGTTTTCGTCCCCGCTCGAAACGTTCGCGGGCCGTCCCGGTCTTGATCTCAAGTGAACTTGAGCCTTTAGGGTCGGCGCGTGCCTCAGGACCCGCTCCAGGTCGCGATCATCTTCGGCAGCAATCGTGAGGGCCGGTTCGGCCACGTCGTCGGCCGGTGGTTCGTTCGGCAGGCCCGCCAGCGGGCCGACATGGTGTTCGACGTCGTCGACCTGGCGGCCGTCGATCTGCCGGCGGCCTACCCGCAGCAGGCGTCCCCGGTGATCGAGGCGCTCCGTGCCCGGTTCGACGAGGCCGACGCATTCGTGGTGGTGACCCCCGAGTACAACCACGGGTACCCGGCCGGGTTGAAGCAGGCGATCGACCTCGCATTCCACGAGTGGCGGGCCAAGCCTGTGGCCTTCGTCTCGTACGGGGGCATGTCGGGCGGGCTGCGGGCGGTGGAGCAGCTCCGCCAGGTGTTCGCCGAGCTCCACGCGGTGACCGTGCGCGACACGGTGAGCTTCCAC
The DNA here is from genome assembly GCA_031177445.1 of Acidimicrobiia bacterium. GTDB lineage: Bacteria > Actinomycetota > Acidimicrobiia > IMCC26256 > JACDBD01 > JAPSGP01. Next base: position 5,282 of record JAPSGP010000079.1, on the reverse strand, counting down.
ATGGCGCACGGGCGCTTCGACGACCACGGCGAGCCGCTCGAGCCCGACGGCTGCAACGCCGCGGTGAAGACGATGCTCGACCAGCTCGCGTGGTGGGGGCTCGCGCTGCGCACAGCACGTGCGTCGCGCCCATATGCCGCCTGAGTCCCGGCATCGCCCACACGCTGCGACATGATGCGGAGGTGCCAGCCCCAGTCGCATCGGTCGTCGTGTGCACGCGCAACCGAAGCCACATGCTCGGCGCCTGCCTCGCCAGCATCGCGGCGCAGTCCCTCGAGCCTGAGACGATAGAGATCGTTGTCGTCGACAACGGCTCGAGCGACGACACACCATTCGTGGCCCGGCAGTGGCAGACGCGCCTGCCCAATCTGCGCTGCGTCCCGGAACCGGTGCCCGGGTTGTCGCGAGCGCGGAACCGTGGGCTCGATGCAGCCATGGGAGAGATCGTCGCCTTTGTCGACGACGACGCGCGGGCGCAGCCGGCGTGGCTCGCAAGGCTGCTGCGGGTCTACGACGACGACGACGTCGTGGCCGCCGGTGGACGGGTGGCCTTGTCGTGGCCGTCGGCGCCGCCGCGCTGGATGAGCCCCGGCATCGAGCGCTGGTACAGCAGCCTCGATCTGGGTCCGGCGCAGCAACGGCTCGCCGGCGGCGACATCGATCTGATCGGCTGCAACCTCTCGGTTCGGCGCGAGCCTGCTCGTCGAGCAGGTGGCTTCGATCTCGGCCTGGGACGGATCGGTCGACGATTGCGCTCGGGAGAGGACTGGCGCCTGCTCGAGGAGTTGCGGCGCGCCGGCGGGGCGGTGGTCTACGTCCCCGACGCGGTCGTCGCGCACGAGGTGCTGCCCGAACGACTGCGGCTGCGATGGCTCCTTCGGCGCGTGTACGAGCAGGGTCGGACCGATGCGCTGTACGCACACGCGGCAGTTGGGGGACATTCCTCGCTGTCAGAAGCAAGCGCGATCACCGGTCGCGCACTCCGAGGGCTCGCGGCGGGCGCCAGAAGGTGGGCGTGCGGCGCGCGCTCATCAGGTGAGCTGGTCTCGGCGCTCACGCGCGTGAGCGAGATCGGCTACGCGCGCGAGTGCATGCGGCTGTGCGTCGGCGCACGATGGCGATCGCTCGAGCCGGGCCGGCGATCAGGCGTCTCCTAGGACTGGCAGCGGGGGCGCCTCGAAACCTTCGGTTTTGCCCCCGGCCAGTGCGACGATCGTCGCAGTGATGGACAGAGCGTCGTGGTGGGCGAGGTCGCGCGGCGTGATCCCGGGACCGGCGACGAATGCGAAACCGTCGGGCAGGTGGCCGCCGGTACGCCGGAACGGGAATGGTCCGATCGTTCCGGCTGTGGGATGTTCGACGGCATCCAAGGGCCGCGACCAGATGATCTGCAGATCGGCGTCGGGCCCTCCATCCACCCACGGGTCGCCGGAGCGAAGCCGGATCACGTCCTTGACGACTGCCTCGCCGGTGCGAGGATCACGACACTGCCGGATCGCGCGTTCGGTCTCATCGCACACCCGCTCGTACTCGCCCCGAGCGACGGTTCCGTTTCGCTCGCGGCCCTCGAGGTTGATGCGAACGCGGCCGTCGTAGAACGTGGGGACCGCGAATGCGCGCATCTGCGGCCACCATTGTCGATACCGGTGCGTGATCTGCCATCCGATGGGATCGATGGGGATGCCGATCTCAGCCGGGCTCGCGTCGGTCTCGTCCGAGATCGGAAGCCCCAGCGCGCCGAGTCGCGCTGGTGACGGCGGGGATGGAGGCGACGAAAGGTTGCGAAGCGTGCGATAGGTCGCCAGGACCCGCGGCGGGAGCGCGGCTCGGATTCGCTGCCGTGCCGATGGCGCTCGAGTGCTGGAAGGCGGGAGATAGTGGTTCACGTACTCGTCCCACGACTGATCCGGGCCCGGGACGACGAGCGGGAACCCCTCGCGGGCCCACGAGGTCGGGTTGGTCTCTCGCAGGAAGGGGCGGCCCAGCGCGAGCCGGTGCATCAGCTCGGGCAGGAGCACCATCGACGCAACATCGGCGTCGTTCCTGCCCGTGCCGTGCATCGCGAACGCCACGACCGTGGTGTCCGGTGGCAGCCCGGCGACGATGCGGCCGACGGCGTCGTCGACCGCACGGTAGACCTCGCGGAGCCGGCGTCCCGCGGGTGCGGAGTCGACCGCGGTGCTCACGGGATAGTCGGGGATCAGCCCGTGCCACAGCTGCTCGCCCGCCGAGTGCGGCTCCGACAGAACGGTCGCGAAGAGCCGCCAGTCCGGGAACCGGCGCATGAGCCAAAGGGCGACGTCGGCCCGCCGGCGGGCACCGACGACGAGCGCGTCGACCAGCGTGTCGAGCGCCGCCGGTCGGTTCCAGACGATCGCATAGTCGTTGTCGAACGCCGGATGCGGTCCGAACTCGGCGTCGATCTCCCGAAGGAGACCAGGAGGGTTCGACGCTCGCGGGTAGGCCGGGTCGTGCCCGCCCCATGCGGTGACGGCAATTGCGTCGTTCGTCTTCGCGAGCGACAGGTAGGGCACGTCGAAGCAGATCGTCCGGCCCGGCACCTTCTCGAAGAACGGAGTGAAGGGAAGCGCGCCCTCCTTGCGCGTGTCGTAGGTCGACGGGTCGAAGCGCACGGCTGACCACCGGCCGACGCCCGCCGCGCTTCGACCGCACAGGAAGTGCTCCCATACGAGACCGGTCCGGTAGTCGGCGTGCTCGAGATGGGCCACCACCGCTCGACGGCGAAGCGCGGCCAGATGCGGTAGCGCGCCGTCGTCCATCATCGACTCGACGAGGCTCCACTGCGCGGCGTCGAGCCCGATCGCGGCGACCCGTCGCGCTGAGCCTGACATTCGACCGACGCTACTCCGGGGCTCTGGAGACATCGGGTCCCGCAGCTACGCTGAACGGTCGTGACCGAGACGTCACCGTGGTACCGGGACGGCGACAAGATCCTGGTCGCGTGTGACGGCGGGCCCAACATCTCACGTCTCGTGCGCTTTCCGCCGCCGCTGGAGATCGACGTCGGTCGCCTCGGCGTGTACGTCCTCGACGATCGTGGGACGCGGGAGCAACCGGAGTACGTCTACGTCTACGTCGCCGAGCGGATGTAGCGCCCCGCGGCGTGCATGCGCACCTCAGGTGATCACCGCCTGCGTCTGGGTCGTCAGCGCGAGCAGCTTGCCGTCGCGGTCACGTACGTGCGTCTGGATCACGATGGTGCGATGGCCGACGTAGATCGGCTCCGTCACGGCCGAGATGACGCCCGCCCTCACCCCTCGCATGAAGTTGGTCTTCGACTCGATCGTCGACGTCCCCGCGCCCTCGGGCAGGTTCAGGAACGCGCAAATACCACCGAGACTGTCGGCGAGCGCCATGATCGCCCCGCCGTGCAGGAGATCGCCGGCGGTGCAGCGCTCGGCCGACCACGCCATCGTCCCCTCGACGCCCTCGCGGTCGGCGCGCGTGAGCACGATGCCGAGCTCCTGGGCGAACGGCATGGTGGCGACGAGTTCTTCGAGGTTCACCTGTGCTCCCTGACTTGTGGCTCCGGTGGATCGATCAGTCGGTGAGTATCGCGACGACCCGCTCGAAACGTGGATCGTCGTCGCCGACGATGCGCTGCACCCAACGAATGATCTCGGCGGCATCGAGCTTCGTGCCGTTCGCGATCATCGCCTCGATGTCGATCCAGTCCTTGGCCCGGTCGAACACCGACTTGCAAACGACGAGGTGATCGGCGGCGAGGATCGGAATCGTGGATCCGGCGAACGGAACGCGTCGAACGGCTCCGGCCGCAGCGTCGTGGAAGGCGTCGTAGCTGAAGAAGAGATCCACGGGCGTCGCGTCCCAGTAGAGGCGCACCTGGCCTTCGCGCATCGCGTGGGCGACGTCGTTGTCGCTCGCGCGCACGCCGAGACGCTGCAAAGGCGCGATCGCGCGCCGCGCCTCGCCTTCCGGGACAAACATGTTCAGATCGATGTCGACGGTGGTGCGCGGCTCGGCGTAGTAGGCGAGAGCGATCGCACCTCCGAAGGCGTGAGGGACCTCCGAAACCTCGCGATCGATCGCGAGGACCTTGTCGGCGAGCGTAAGGCTCGCGCTCACGACGACGAGATGCGCGGGAAGGCGAGCTCACCGGTCCGGCGGAACGGGAAGGCCTCCCCGAACACGAGCAGATCGGCGAGCATCGCCCCGCGCTGCTCGTCGCTCAGCGCGCGTCGGCCGTCGCGATGAAGCTCGGCGGTGGGGAGCGGCGTGGCATCGATTGCGAGGTACTGACCTGCAGCTCGCAGCAAGCGGCGCAAGGTGGACACCGTGGGGTCGCGCCGCCCGTGTTCGTAGGCGGAGATCACCGGTTGGCTGGTGCCCGCTCGTGCCGCCATCTCCGCTTGCGTCAGCTTTGCTCGACGACGGGCCCGCACCAGGAGCTCGGCAGCAGTCACCCGCGCATTATATCGCTTTGTCTATGGCAGCCCCATCCAGCCGGCACCTCTACGCTTCGGGCCCGTGCTGCAGGTGCGGGTGATCTGCCCGCCGGATCTCACCGATGCCGTCGTCGAGCGACTTCGCACTGATGTCGGTGCCGTGTCGCTCACGTTGCAGCGAGGCGCCGGGGTGACACCCGAGGGCGATCTCGTCGTCTGCGACCTTGCGCGCGAGCGGATCAACAACGTCTTGCGCGAGCTGCGGTACCTCGGCATGGAAGAACGGGGGCGCGATCTCGATCGTCACCATCGACGCCTCGCCGACGCGCCGGGCGCGGCGGATCGAGCGCGCCGCGCCCGGTCACGAGGCCGATGCGCTGCCGTGGGCCGTCATCGAGGACACAGCTCGTGCCGACTCCGAGCTGTCGGCGTCATTCCTCGCGCTGATGGCGCTGGCGGCGGTGATCGGAGCAGTGGGGATTGTCGTCGACTCGGCGGTGCTGATCATCGGAGCGATGATCGTCGCCCGGAGTACGGCCCGCTCCAGGCGATCGCGGTCGGGCTCCACCGCGGTCGTCGCTACTGGCGTTCGGCTGCGGTCCTTCTGCTCGGCGGGCTCGGAGTCGCAGTCCTCGCGGCCGCGGTCACCGGGCTGATCGTCCGGTTCGTCACGGGAAGCGATTCCTCGCTGGACCCCGCCAACCGCTTCTTCACGAGCTTCGTCACCGAGCCGAACGGTTACTCGGCCGTCGTGGCGTTCGCGGCCGGCATCGCCGGGACGGTCGCGCTGGCGCGCATGCAGGCGACCGCGCTGGCGGGGGTGCTCGTGTCGGTGACGACGATTCCCGCCGCCGC
>JAPSGP010000600.1 GCA_031177445.1 Acidimicrobiia bacterium | reverse complement strand
GTAACCCGCCCCGCAGCAGGGCCACGCCCATCTCGTTGAGCGGAGCCTCGGCGAGCGACGACAGCAGGACGCGCAACGGGGTGCGGAACGCGTCGTCGCCGAAGTTGCTCGCGCCCGCAGCGTGACACGCATCCGCGAGCACGCCGGTTTCCTCGAAGGGATCGCCGCGCTCACTTGTCACCGTGGTCTCCCTCCGTTGCGCGCGACCGCCCCGATCCCGGGCACGGTAGGTTTCGGCTGATGGCGGACAGCGTACGAACCATCGAGAACCTGTTGTACCGCTACGCCGAGCGAATCGACGCCGGTGACCTCGAGGGGGTCGCCGAGCTGTTCACCTACGGGCGCATCGCGGCCGCCGCAGATGCGGACGATCAGCAGATCTTCGAGGGTCGCGACGCGGTGCTGGGGATGTATCGAGCGGCCACCCGCATCTACGAGGACACCGGTACTCCGCACACCAAGCACATCACCACCAACGCGATCATCGAGGTCGACGACGCGGCCGGCACGGGATCGGCGCGGAGCTACTACACCGTGGTGCAGCAGACCGAAGCGTTGCGGTTGCAGCCGATCATCGCCGGTCGATACCACGACACCTTCCGGCGAATCGACGGCACGTGGTGGTTCGACACCCGCACGATGTTCGTCGATCTCGTGGGCGACCTCAGGCACCACCTCCTCTACGAGCTGCGCTGACGCACTACTTTCCGGCCTGTGCGAGTGCCGGAGCGGGAGGCGGACGTTCTCGCGTCCGCCGACGTAGTCGTCGCCGGCGGCGGCCCCGCCGGGATCGGGGCGGCAGTGGCAGCGGCCCGGGAGGGCGCCCGCGTCGTCCTGTGCGAGCGGTACGGCTTCCTTGGCGGCAACCTGACGGTGGCCAAGGTCGGCACCATCTGCGGGCTGTACGTCGGCGACGGCGCCGGGTCCTTCGACTATGTCGTCGGCGGTGTCGCCCGGGAGTTTGCCGAGAGCCTGGCGCGAAGTGGTGGCGGCATCGGCCCGGTGCCCTTCAAGGAGACTGCGGTCTTCCTCTACGCGCCGTGGGCGGCCAAGCGACTTGCCGATCACCTCGTCGCCGACGAGCCCCGCATCGACCTCCTGCTGCACGCGCTCGTCGCCGACGTCGTCCGGGACGGCGACGCGATCCGCTCCCTGATCCTCGCCACCAAGCAGGGGCCCAAGGCGGTCACCGGGAAGGTGTTCGTCGACTGCACCGGCGACGCCGACGTCGCCACGTTTGCCGGCGTGCCGACCGAGCTCGGGCCGCCGGGCGAGCGGCAGTTCGCGTCGATGCAGTTCGTGATGCAGCACGTCGACAGCCAAGCCGCACTCGGCGCGGTTCCGCTCCTGGGTGAGCTCATCGCCGAGCACGGCGCTCACCTGTCGCGGGACGGCGGGGCGATCATCCCGACCTTTCGTGAAGGTGAGTTCGTCGGGGCCATGACGCGCGTGCGCAATCCCGACGGGTCGCCGATCGACGTGACCGACGTGCGCCAGGCCACCTGGGGAGAGCTCGAAGGGCGCCGGCTCGCCGAGGAGGCCGCCGAGTTCCTGCGCAAGCACGTGCCCGGCTTCGCCGACGCGTTTCTCGACGACACCGCGTTTGCCC
>JAPSGP010000318.1 GCA_031177445.1 Acidimicrobiia bacterium | reverse complement strand
TCCTCGTCATCGACTCGCCGCCGGTCCTGCCGGTCACTGACGCGCTCGTGCTGTCGTCCCTCGTCGACGCGACGCTGCTCGTCTCGCAGTCGGGTCGAACCAGCAAGCGGGCCGTCAAGCGAACTGTCGAGCTGCTGCGCCAGGTCGGCGCGCCGCTCGTGGGCACGGTGCTCAACAGCGTCGTGAGCACGCGCACCAGCCCGTACACGTACGGGTACCGCGCCTACAGCACCGTGGACACAACTCCGACCAACGGCGGCCGGCTGTTGCGCAAACCGCAGCGAACCTAAGGCGCGAGTACTTCGCGGTACAGGTCCCGGAGCTCGGCGACGAGGCGGTCGACACCGAAGCGGGACCGTGAGCGGGCGCGGCCTTCGGTACCGAATCGGCGGCGGAGGTGCGGGTCGGCGAGCAGTTGTCCGATGCGGCGGGCGAGTGCGTCGCTGTCGCCTGCGGGCACCAGGAAGCCGGTCACGCCGTCGTCCACCACCGAGCTCACGCCACCGACGCGCGTCGCGACCACGGGTCGCTCGGCGGCCAGCGCCTCGATCAGCGACGCCGGCGTCCCTTCGTTGCGGCTCGACAGCGCGACCACGTCCACGTCGGCAACCGCCGCGGGCACGTCGGGCCACCAGCCCACGAAGTGCGTCCGCTCGCCGATGCCCCGTGCGCGCGCGTGGTGGACGAGCCGATCCCGGTCCTCGCCGTCGCCCACCACCGCGAGATGGGCGTCGGGCAGGCGAGCGATGGCGTCGAGCATGGTGACGCCGTCCTTGATCGGCACCAGCCGGCCGATCATCCCGACGAGGGGAGTCCCCGCCCCCAGTCCGATGTGGGCGCGCAGACCGCCAGTCGGTCCCCCGACCGCGAGGAACGGGTCGAGGTCGAGCCCGAGTGGCACCACCCGATACTGCTCCGGCCGGCCGACGCCGAGATCGAGCAGGGAGTCGCGCACCTCGGGGCTCACCGCGACGAACGCGTCGGTGCGCCGTGCCAGCCGGCGCTCCACCTCGAGGAATGCTCGCTCGGCACGGGGCCGGAAGTAGCCGTCCAGGACGTGGCCGTGGAACGTGTGCACCAGGCGGGGTCGGGGGCGGAGCGACAGTGCCGCCAGCCGGCCGACCGTGCCCGCCTTCGCCATGTGGGTTGCGAGCACCGCCGGGCGGTGCGCGCGCAGCACCCGGCGGACCGCGAACAACGCGCGCGCGTCGGTCGCGGGGCGCACCGGTCGGACGAGCGGGACCCGCTGCAACGGCACCCGCGGATCGGTCATCTCACCCTCGGACTCCGTCGGGATCCCCGCCACCAGCACCGTGGGGAACTCGTCCGCCAGGCCGCGGGAAAGAAGCAGTGCATGACGGGCGGGACCGCCGATGTTGAGCCGGGTGATCAGGCGAACGATGCGTCGACGTTCGCCGTCATCGGACGGCGGACCCGGAGCATGGGCGACCACCAGTGGGCGAGCCTACCGATTGCCGTCACCACCGCGAAGTAGGTTCGCCGAACGATGGCCCGCCGACGCCTGCGATCGCGGATCGCGCTCCTGGGGCCGACCGCGGTCGGCGAGCGGCTGAGCGAGCGCCGGGAGGTCCGGCGCGCGCGCCGGCTGCTCGAGGCCGCGCGTGCGGGAACGCCCGCGTGCTACCTGCCGACCGACGAGCCCGAGCCGCTCGTCAGCGTGTGCATTCCGACCTATCTACGCGATGTCGCGCTCCTGGAGCGCGCGGTGCGCGCCGCGCTGGCGCAGTCGTACCGCCGGCTCGAGGTCCTCGTGGTCAGCGACGTCGGCGACGCCAGGCTGTCGCCGGTGGTCGCCGCGTTCGACGATCCACGCCTGCGGTTCGTCGACGTCGGGCCGCCGCCGCCCGCCCGCCCGGGCCGGGGCGTCTACCGTCGCCACCCGACCGGGCATGCGAAACGCAACGCCGCCCTCGACCTCGCGCGCGGTGCGTGGATCGCGCCCAGCGACGACGACGACGAGATGGCGGTCGACCACGTCGAGTCACTGCTGCATGCAGCGCGCGCACACCAAGCCGAGCTCGCGTACAGCCAGGCGCGTGTCGAGCGGGCGCCCGGGGTCTGGACGGTCGTCGGCGCCGCACCGCTCCGGCGTGGTGCCATCGTCCAGGGCACGGTGCTGTACGCCCGGGCGTTGCGGTTCCTGCGCTACCGGTCGACGGCGTGGAAGGTGCGGGAGTGGGACGACTGGAACCTCTACCGCCGCATGGAGCGGATCGGTGTGCGAATCACGTTCCTGGAACGGGTGACCTACACCCACTACCTCGAGGCGCCCCAGCGCGCGGCCGAGGAGCCGAGCGCCTAGCCGGCGCCGTCGTCAGCGGTGCAGCAGGGTGGCGAATGTGCGGCCGAGGTCGACCGACAGCGCGTCGAGCGAGAACCGGTCCCGGAACAACTGGTGCCCGCGCTCTGCGATCGCGCGCGTCTCCTCCGTGTCGCGCTTGAGCTCGATCAGTACCTCCGCCAGCGCGGCCGGGTCGGCAGCGGGGCACAGCCGGCAGTGCACGCGGTCCACGAGCGCTTCGCGAGCCGCCGGGGTGTCGGCGGTGACCACCGGCCGTGCCATCGCAAGCCCGTCGTAGACCTTGAACGGGATGACCCGAGCCGCCGGCGCGATCGACCCGAACACGCCCAGGCAGACGTCGCTCGACGCGATCAGGTCCGGGAGCTGGGCGTAGGGCACCCGGCCAGAGAACCGCAGCTTCGTGGCCTTCCGATCCTCGGCGAGCTTCCTGATCGCGCGATCGGTGTGACCGCTGCCGACCAACAGGAACTCGATGTCGTCGTGCGAGCGCGAGATCTCGGCGGCGGCCGCGACGATGTGCTCCGCCCCGTGCAACGGGGAGTAGGTCGCATAGAAGAGGACGCGGAACTGCCCGTCCGCCCGGACTTGCGGCCGCGGGGACATCACTTCGTCGTCGGCGCCGAGCCACACCCGGCTGAACCGGGAGGACGGAACCCCGGTGCGCCCTTGGAGATAGGACTGGTGCGTCGCGGTGTCGACGAGCACGTGGTCGGCGAGGCGGCACGCGAGTCGGTCCTGGAGTGCGAGACGGCGCGCGCCGAGCGAACCCGGGTGCGTCGTGCCTCGTGACTCGACCATGCTCTCGTAGAGCGCGATCGAGGCGTCGAACACGACCGGTGTGTGCCGCGCGCTGACGAGCATCCGGGTGAGCGGGACATCCGCGTGGCTCAGCGTCGAGACGAGCACGGCGTCGAAGCGACGGCCGCCGATGACGCGGGCGAACCGCGGCCAGCGCTGTGGGAACCGGCGCGGGTCGGCGACCGTGATCACCTCGGCACCCGCTCGCTCGAGCGCCTTGGCGACGATGCGATCACGCGTGTACCGCGGTTGCCTTCCGAGATGCGCGATCCGGGTTCCGGCGAGCGGCCGGGCGTCATGGGGCTCAGGCATGGCGCGAGCGCGCTTCCTCGTACACCGCCAGCGTCTGGTCGACCATGTGGGCGACGCTGAACCGGGACCGAGCGCGCGCCTGGGCCGCGGAGCCGAGGCGCCCTCGAAGATCGGGGTCTCGGCCCAGCCGAACGAGCTCGGCCGCGAGCCGGTCGACGTCCCCCGGCGCGACCAGCACACCCGTCGAACCGTTCTCCACGATCTCGGGCAACGCGCCGACGTCGGTCGCGAGCACTGCCCGCCCCGCCGCCGACGCTTCGAGCGCGGCGAGTCCGAAGCCCTCGCCCAGCGACGGCAGCGTCAGGAAGGCGAGCAGGTCGCATGCCTGCATGAAGGCGCCGATGCGGTCCGGGCCCACGTACCCGAGGAATCGGATGGCCGCTTCCAAGGAGGCGGCCCGCACCCGGGTCTCGAGCTCGGGTCGCAGGGGACCATCCCCGGCGACGAGCGCCACCAGAAACGGCAGCTCTTGCCGGGCCCGGTCGAGCCCGGCAATGAGGAACTCGTGACCCTTCCCTTCGATCAGGCGCGATGCCACCCCGACCACCACGTCGCTGTCCCGGATCCCGAACTCGGTCCGGGCGGCGGCGCGCTGCGACTCGTCCCCGATCCAGGCGGCGGCGTCGATGCCGTACGGGACGACCC
>JAPSGP010000599.1 GCA_031177445.1 Acidimicrobiia bacterium | reverse complement strand
CGTGTACGTCGGCGCTCGCGCAGTGGGGGAGGATCACGCATCCTCGACGAACCTGGCGATCGCCATGAACGCGCGCGGCGGTCCGGGCATCGTGCTGGCCTCCGTCGCGTTCGATGGCGGGATTGTGAGCCGGTCGTTCTTCGCATCCCTCGTGATGCTCGCGGTCGTCACCTCACTCCTCGCTGGGGCGTGGCTCGACCGGCTCGTGCGGAAGAATCTGCCGCTCCGCGCCGGCGAGCGCCCGCGGGATGTCCCCGACACTTGTGAGCTCGAGCCGGCTACCGCGACCGTGGCCGGCGACTGACGCCGCCGGCGACCCCGCGCCCTTCTTCATCTTCCCGGGTGCCCCGTCCGAACGGGAGCGATGATCGAACGGGATGGCCCCCATCGGTAGCCGATTCGTGGTGGGCCCCCGGAGACTCGAACCCCGACCTGCGGATCAAGAGTCCGTTGCTCTGCCAGATTGAGCTAGAGGCTCGGTGAGGTGTGGCAACGGCGCCGTTCGGAGCATCCGGCGGTCGCGACCGGCAGCACTGCAACGCTTTCCATGAGAAGCGCTTCATGATGGGCCGATCCCCGTTAGTCGGCCGAGCGAGTGGGAACGCTGGCGGCGGGCGTTTCAGCGCCTGAGCGCCCGCGTGTTCGGGCTTCGAAGGGGGGCGTCAAGTGCGTCGTTCGGTCAGCATCACGTTCGTCTGTCTCCTGATCGCCGGCATGTTCGTCACCGCCGGCGCCGGGTCCGTCTCCGTGGCGTCGCCGGTCGCGGTCGACGAGACCACGTACGCCGGGCTGGGTAGGGTCTTCCCGGATCCGCACGGGTGCGTGCGTGGCCTCCCCGGCAAGAGCCCGTGGGCGAAGGGGAAGGTCTGCGCGGGCCAGTTCATCCAGTGGGACGAGGCGATCGGCGGCCTCCGCTTCCTCGAGCAGCGATTCCCCCGCTACCTGCAGGTCATCGACCTTCGGACGCAGTTCGGGGACCACGCCGAGTTCGCGGGTCTCGATCTGCAGTCCGCCGGCCTGCCGCGCGCCGACCTCACCCGTGACCGGCGGGACCTCTACGTCGTGAAGGTCACCGACCGCAACTCCCCGGTCCCCGAGCCCGAGCGCATGCACTTCGCCTACTCGCTCTCGATCCACGGGATCGAGCGCGCCGGCGTCGAGGGCGGGATCCGCGCGATCGAGGACCTCGTCACCTGGGCAGCCTGCGAACAGAGCTCCAACGCGGCACCTGCGTGCGCCACCGAGGGTCCGTTCCCCAAGCCGATCCTGGAGCCGACGAACGCCGGCCCGACGGCGGGCGAGGTGCTCGAGGGTGCGGTCGTGTACTTCGTACTGGCGAATCCGGACGGGTGGCACCGCGGCGAGGTGACCGAGGGCGGCGTCTCGTTCCAGCGCTACAACGGCAACGGGATGGACCTGAACCGCGACTTCCCGACGATCGGCTACACCGAGCCGCAGTACACGTCCTCCAGCGAGCCCGAGACCCAGGGCTTCGCGAGGTACCTGCGCTTCGTCCGCGACCGGACGGCGTCGGGGTCGTTCGCCGGCGCGATCGACCTGCACGGGATGCTGGACGCGCCGTCGTTCTCGTTCACCCTGCTCGGTGCGGGTCAGCGC
>JAPSGP010000317.1 GCA_031177445.1 Acidimicrobiia bacterium | reverse complement strand
CGCCCCGGGGCCCGCGGGCCGAGATCTCGTCGCCGTTCAGGAACACCGCCAACGACTTGGCGAAGCTCGCTTGCCAGTCCTGTTCGGTCATCTCCGTGCCGTCGGGCTGGAACCACGCGAGGTCGCTCACCCCGCTGCCGAAGATGGGCCGGCCCTGGAACCACCCGCGCCGGCGGAACACCGGATGAGCTCGCCGGAGTCGCAAGAGCCTGCGGGTGAACTCGAGCAACGAGTCGTCGCAGGACGTCCAGTCGAACCACGAGATCTCGTTGTCCTGGCAGTAGGCATTGTTGTTCCCGTGTTGGGTGCGCCCGCACTCGTCGCCGCCCAGGATCATCGGCACCCCCTGCGAGAGCAGCAGCGTCGTGAGGAGGTTGCGCTGCTGGCGGCTCCGGCAGGTCTCGACCGCGGCTTCGTCGGTCGGCCCCTCCGCGCCGCAGTTCCACGATCGGTTGTGGCTCTCGCCGTCGCGGTTGTCCTCGCCGTTCGCCTCGTTGTGCTTCTCGTTGTACGAGACCAGATCGCGCAGGGTGAACCCGTCGTGGGCGGTGACGAAGTTGATCGAGGCCGACGGGCGACGTCCCGTGGCCTCGTACAGATCGCTGGAACCGGTGAAGCGGGAGGCGAACTCGGCCAGGGTGGCGTCCTCCCCCCTCCAGTAGTCGCGCACGGTGTCGCGGTAGCGGCCGTTCCACTCCGACCACAGCGCGGGGAAGTTGCCGACTTGATAGCCACCCTCACCGACGTCCCACGGCTCGGCGATGAGCTTGACCTGGCTGATCACCGGGTCCTGCTGGATGATGTCGAAGAAGGCCGAGAGGCGATCGACGTCGTGCAGCGTGCGAGCGAGCGATGCTGCCAAGTCGAAACGGAACCCGTCGACGTGCATCTCGACCACCCAGTAGCGCAGGCTGTCCATCACGAGCTGCAGCACATGCGGATGGCGCATGTTCAGCGTGTTCCCGGTGCCGGTGTAGTCCATGTGGTAGCGAGGGTCGTCGGCTACGAGCCGGTAGTACGCCTCGTTGTCGATCCCTTTGAACGACAGCATCGGTCCGAGGTGATTCCCCTCGGCCGTGTGGTTGTAGACGACGTCGAGGATCACCTCGATCCCAGCCTCGTGCATGACCTTGACGAGCTGCTTGAACTCCGGCACCTGCTGGCTCGTCGAGCCGCTCGAGCTGTACTCGTTGTGGGGGGCCAGGTAGCAGATCGAGTTGTAGCCCCAGTAGTTGCGCAACCCGCGGTCCAGCAGGAAGTGGTCGTGTACGAACTGGTGCACCGGCTGCAGCTCGACGGAGGTGATGCCGAGCTGCCGGAGATGGTCGACGATGGAGGGATGGGCGAGCCCGGCATATGTGCCCCGCAGCTCGGGCGGCACCGCCGGGTGCAGCATGGTGAAGCCCTTCACGTGCAGCTCGTACACCACCGTCTCGTGCCAAGGGATCTCGGGCGGACGATCGTTGCCCCAGTCGAAGTACGGGTTCGCCACCACGCTCTTCGGCATAAACCGCGCGCTGTCGGAGGTGCTCGCGCGCATCTCGTCACCCGGCCGGTACGGATAGACGGCATGCCGGGTGTAACGCACGGTCCCATCGACCGCTTTGCCGTACGGGTCGAGGAGCAGCTTCGAGGGATTGCCCCGCTTTCCTTGTGCCGGCGCCCACGGAGCGCGCACGCGGAACCCGTAACGCTGGCCCGGTCCAACGCCGGGCGCGTAGCCGTGGTGGACGTGCGCAGTGACCTCCGGGAGGACATGGCGCGTCTCGCCGCCGTGCTCGTCGAACAGGCAGAGCTCCACCCGCTCGGCGACCTCCGAGAACAGCGAGAAGTTGGTGCCGACTCCGTCGTAGGTGGCACCGAGCGGATACGGCCTGCCCGCGCCGAGAACCTCAGGCTCGGGGATGTCGGATCCTCCCTGTATTGCCGCGGCCGATTCCCGGCCAGGGCAGAAACGAGCGACGTTAGCGAAGGTTGGGCTCGGCTCGGGGCAGCTGGCTTCAGCGCTCGTAGGTGCCCATGAGGGTGGCCGTCGCGACGACCGTGCCCTCGATGGCACGGCGCAGGTCGTCGATGTCGGCGCCCGGTTCCAGCGCGACGGCCTGCCGGAGCCCGTAGAGCGTGAACTGGTAGCGATGGGGCCCGTGTCCCGGGGGCGGACAGGGACCGCCGTAGCCCTCCATGCCGAACCCGTTACGCCCCTGCACCCCGCTGGCGCCGTTCGTCATCCGGCCGGCGGCAGGCGGGATGCCCCAGGCCACCCAGTGCACGAAGACGCCGCTCGGTGCATCGGGGTCCTCACAGGTGAGGGCCAGCTCCACGACGTCGCTCGGGACACCGCTCCAGCGAAGGTCGGGCGCCTCGTCGTCGCCATCGCAGGAATGGCGCTCAGGGATCGCCTGGCCGTCTTCGAAGTCAGGGCTCGTCAAGTCCATGCCGGTGTCTTACCCGTCCCTTCGGGGGTTGATGCTCGCACGCCGAAGCGAGCGGTAGAGCCCGACCATGTCGTCGAGCTGGTACGCCGCCTGAGCTCCGCTGGGATTCGGGAGGAGCCAGACGATCGCGTCGCCGATCCGTTCGTCCTGGCGACCGAGCGCAGCCCGCGGCCGCTGGAACGCGCTGCGATACGAGCCCATGCCCGCGAACGCGATGCACACCGGCCGGAACCGTTGCACCTTGCGCTCGAGCGTTCGCGCCCCGTCGCGCAGCTCGGCGGTCTCGAGCTCCGTCGACGACGCGGTGGCGCGCGCGACGACGTTGGTGATGCCGATGCCGCATGTGAGCAGCTCACGCTCCTCGAACGGTGACAGCACGCGGTCGGTGAAGCCCGCCTGGTGGAGCACCTTCCAGAACCGGTTGCCGGGCCGGGCGAAATGGTGGCCCACCGCGGCGGAGTAGAGCCCCGGGTTGATGCCGCAGAACAGGACGTCGAGGTCGGGTGCGATCACGTCGGGCACCCGGGCGTCGGCGGCCGCCGCCAGCTGCTCCTTCGTCGGCCGCCAGGGTTGTTCCACCGCCTGATCTTGCTGGATTGGGTGGACCTGAATCTGATCCGTGCGCCGCTGTCGACATCCCGGTCCTCCGCTCGGAGGGCTGCCGAGAAATGTCGATGGCGATGTCACAGGATGGCTGCCAGCGGTGTCTTTCTCAGTGCCAGGCGGGGAGGCCGTCTTCTGGTGGTGAGCAGGAGCGAGGGTCCGCTCGACGACGGCGAGATCTTCGCCGAGCTCTATCCGTCGCTCCGACGATTCGCGGCCGTCATCCGTCCGGTCGAGGAGGACGCAGATGATCTGGTCCAGGACGCGCTGGTGCGAACGCTCTCGGTGCGCCGGCTGGCGGATCTCGACGACCCGGGCGCGTACATGCGCAAGGCGATCCTTCGAATCGCATCGAACCACCGCCGCCGGCTGGGGCGGCGGCGACGCTGGCTGATGATGACCGAGGCACTCGTGCGCACGAGCTATTCGCCGGAGTACCCGTCCGCGCTGGACGACCTGCGTCGCCTCGATTCCCGTGAACGCGCGGTCCTGTACCTCTCGGTGGTCGAGGGGCGCAACTACCGGGAGATCGCGTCGGTCCTCGGGTGCAGCGAGGAGGCGGCCCGGGCGCGCGCCTCGCGAGCGATACGGCGACTTCGAACGGCACTGCATGACGAACAGCCGACCGACGATGCCTGAGCTGAGTGAGCTGCTCGAAGCCCTCGCCGACGATGGTCGGCCTCGAGGTGCCGACGAGGTCCTCCGTCGAGCCCGCGCCCGCGTCACAGCGCGGCGTGCGCGTGCAAACGAGGCGCGCCGATATGGGCGGCTCGTCGTGGCCGCCGCCGTCGTCGCCGCGCTCGCGTCGGCTTCGTCGGTGCTGCACTTCCGCCAGCGCGACGAGAACCCACCCGAAGCGAGGGCCGCCGGCAACACTCCACGATTCGGAACGTGGACGGAGATCGACTTCCCGAGGTCCGGCTTCGAACCGGGGGCGCGAATACGCGCCATTGCACACGACGGGCAGGCTTTGGTTGCTGTCGGCAGCATCGAAACCGCGACCAGGCCGCCCGTGCAAGCGGCCTGGACATCGTCGGATGGAAGGCGATGGCGGCGGTCGTCAGGCGC
>JAPSGP010000078.1 GCA_031177445.1 Acidimicrobiia bacterium | reverse complement strand
TCGACGAGCAAGCACGAAATCCCCTTGTGCTTGGGCGCGTCGCGATCCGTGCGCACGAGGAGCTCGCACCAGTTCGCGAGGTGCCCGAGCGTGTTCCAGGTCTTCTGCCCGTTGACGACGAAGTGGTCGCCGTCCAGTACCGCCGACGTCGACAACGACGCCAGGTCGGAGCCAGCGTCGGGCTCCGAGAATCCCTGGCACCAGATGTCGTCGCCCCGCAGCATGCGGGGCAGGAGCCGCGTCTTTTGCTCGTCGGTCCCGTGCTCCATGATCGCGGGTGCGATGTTCGACAAGCCGATGATGTTGACGGTCCCCGGCGCGCCGGAGCGGTGCATCTCCTCCGCGAAGACCACTTGCTCGATGACCGACGCGCCCCGTCCACCGAACTCCGCCGGCCACGAGATCGCGGCGTAACGAGAATCTGCGAGCTCGCGGTTCCACGCGCGCAGTCGCTCCAGCTCCGGTGATCCCGGGGAACACGCCATGATCGTCGGGAGCGCGCGCAGCTCCGGGGTCAGATGCTCGTCGAGCCACGCCCGGAGTTCGGCGCGAAACGCTTCGGCCTGGGCCGGGTACGTGAAATCCACTACAGATCGACACCGCCGCGCTCGAGTTCGGCTTCGACCTCGTGCTGCTTGCGCACGTTCTCCGCGTGAAGTTCCTCGGTCGTCTTGACCATGCCGTCGACCTTGAGCTCGCCCATCACGTGCACCTCACCCAGGGTCTCGTGCATGTAGTCGGGCCCGTCGGCGGTCGGGATGAACCAGCCCGTCGGGCACATGGTGAGTACTTCGACGAACGAGAACCCGTCACCGGCGAGCTGCGTCTCGAACGCCCGGCGCAGCATCCGCTTCGTGCGGGCCACGGCGCCCGCGTTGTGGACCGAGCCCCGGGCCACGTAGGCCGCGCCCTGGAGCCGCGAGACCAGGTCGCCGATGAGGATCGGGTACCCGTGGTACTCCGCGTCGCGGCCCTCGAGCGAGCTCTTGGTGCGCTGGCCGAGCACGCTGGTCGCGGTCATGTGCCCACCGGTCTCTCCGAACACGCCGTTGTTCAAGAGGATGCACGTCACCCGCTCGCCGCGCGCCGCTGTGTGCAGCACCTCTTGCAGCCCCTCGTTCACCATGTCGCCGTCGCCCTGCAACGTGAACACGACTTTGTCGGGCAACATCCGCTTGATGCCGGTCGCGACCGACGGCGCCCGCCCGTGCAGTGCCTGGACGAGATCGAGGTCGACGGTGCCCGTGAACATCGTGTAGCAGCCGATGCCGGCGACCATGACCGTCTCCCGGCTGACTCCGAGCTCCTGCAACGCTTCCAGGTAGACGCGAACCGCCAGCGGCTCGCCGCAGCCCGGGCACAGGTTGTGCTCGCCCGTCAGCAGCAGGTCCGGCTTGAGGTCGGCGATCTTGCGGGCGCCTTCGGGCGCGGCGTCGCTGTCGAGGACCGGTCCCGCGGGCTGTGATGTCGTCATGACGCCTCCTTTGCCGTTCCTCGGCTACCCGCGCTCGTTCACCGGCAGCGGCGGCAGCTCCGCCTCCGGACCGCCCCGGTGGAGGGCGAGGATCCGGTCGCGGACGACCTCGGCGTCGAGCAGCGCTCCGACCCCGAAGCCCGAGCCGTCGGTGGAGATGCCACCGAGGCGAACCACCGGGGCGCGCCCCAGTACCGCGAGGCGGACGTCGTCGATCATCTGGCCCGCACTGAGCTCGAAGGTGGCGACGACCCGCGCGCCCGCCGATGCGTCTGCGACCACCGCTGATGGGAACGGCCAAAGGCTGATCGGCCGGACGTAGCCGACCTTCTCGCCATCGGCCCGCAACTGGTGCACCACGTAGCGGACGAACCGCGCCGGCGTCCCGAAGGCCACGACGACGGTCTCGGCGTCGTCGGTGTACGCGTGTTCCACCCGCTGCTCTTCGCGCTCGATGTCGGCGAGCTTGCCCGCGATCGCACGCAGGTGGCGCTCGATGCCGGGGCCGGGGTGCCCGTGCTTGCCCAGCCCGAGGGGCGAAATGCTGCGCGACCGGCCGGTACCGCCGAGCGATCCGTCGACCGCCCACTCCTTGGACGGCAGCGCCGGCACCGAGAACGGCGTGACCGAGACCGCCTCGGTGACGTGTGCGAGCAGATAGTCGCCGTAGATCAGGACCGGGCTCCGCCACCGGTCGGCGAGGTGGAACGCGAGCTGGGTGAGCTCCACCGCCTCGGCGATGTCGATCGGTGCGAGCACGATGTGGCGGTAGTCGCCGTGGCCGCCGCCCCGTGTGGCCTGGAAGTAGTCGCTCTGGCCCCGGGCCATGTTGAAGACGACGAGCGGCAACTCGGCCAGCGTGATCTCGCTGAAGGACTCCTGCATGAGCGAGAGCCCCTGGCCGGTGGAGCCCGTTGCCGCCCGCGCGCCGGTGGCGAGCGCACCCCACGCCATCCCGACCGCCTCGAGCTCGCTCTCGGCGTTGATGCACACCCCGCCCTCCTCGGGAAGCCGGCGGGCAAAGTGCTCGAGCAGCTCGGTGAATGGCGTCATCGGATAGCCGGCGAAGAACCGGCACCCGGCCGCGATCGCCGCCTCGACCATCGCCTCGGACCCTTCCATGAGCCGGCGCTCATCCCGGACGGCGGTGGTCGCGGTCATGCCGGCTCCTCGATCGTCGTGAGCACGGGCTCCTCGAAACGGAACACCTCGAAGCAGAAGTCGGGGCACACCATGAGGCACGCCGCGCAGCCGGTACAGCCGGGATGGAGCCGGGGGTAGTGCACCCCGAGCTGGTTCACCTCGGTCGACATCGACAGCACCCGCGGCGGGCACGCCACGATGCACAGCTCGCAGCCCTTGCAGGTCTCGACGTCGATCGTGACCGCGCCCCGGCTCTTGATCGTGCGCGTTTCACTCATGATTCACCGCCTGCCGGGTCGCTTCCTACATTGGTCACCCTCGCAGGCTCGGGCTCCTGCAACGGCGGTCGGCAGAGCCGCCGCCGTTGCGCCCCGGCTCTTGATCGTGTTCGGGCCAGTCATGCCGGCACCACCTCGTCCGTCCATGCCGGCGCGCTCAGCTTCTCGACGCATTCGAAGCCGGCGTGAATGGCGCGCTCGTTCGCGGCCATGTGCTGCGATCGGTACGAAGGGATCGACTGGCGCATGCCCTCGACCGCGGCGTCGACGCCGACGAGGCCGGTGATGCCCACGAATGCACCCAGCATCACCAGCGATGCCCCGAGCTCGTTGCCGACCTCTGCGGCAACCTCGGTTGCGGGGATCCGCATCGCCCGATACCGCCCGTCTTCGAGGACGGCATCGAATGTCGCGTCGTTGACCAGCACCAGCCCTCCGGCGCGAACCTTGGGTGCCACCGGCGCCCAGTACCGATCGTGCATCGCGATAGCCGACCACGCGTGCGACACCAATGGTGGCGAGTGCAGCGGCGCGTCGCCGACGACGACGGTGCCGTCGGTGTTCATGCCCCGCATCGCGCCGCCGTACACACCGAACAGCATGACGTGCCGGCCCTCGAGCGTCGCACCCCGCGCCAGCACCTGCGCGGCCAGCTGCACGCCCTGCCCGCCGATGCCTGTGAGGAGCACCTCCCGTTCCACTACGAGATCGCCTTCAGACAGAAGTCGGTGAGGTGGGCGACGTCGGCCTTGGTCGGACGCGCCCGGGCGACGAGGGCGTCGTTCATCGTGGCGATGGCGAGGTGGTACATGGCGTCGGCGTCACGGTGGGGATCGCCTCCGGCGAGCGCCACGGCCGCCCGCAGCGGCTCCACCACGTGCTCCCGCGACCGCCGGATCTCCTCGGGGAAGCGGTCGGCGAGCCGTGCGCCGTGGATGGCGAACGGCCGGGTGTTCTCGGCCGCTTCCTCGTTGCGCGCCTGTTCGAGCACGCCTTCGATCCAGCGGCGGATCTGAGCGGCGCCTTCTGGCAACCCGGCCATGCGGTGCGCGAGGTATGAGGACAGACGATGTTGCCCGTCGTCGAGACAGGCCACGAGCAGCTCGTCCTTGCCGGCGAAGTGCCGGTAGAAGGCCTGGTTGGAGAGCCCGGCCTCGCGCACGATGTCGCCGACGCGCGGGTCGATGCTGCCCGTCCGACGCATGACCGCGAACCCGGCGTCGACGAGCCGCCGCACCTCCTCGGCATAGGCCTCGGAGCGGCCGGCGAGCGTGCGGGACGCCACCCGCTCGGCGACGGGAACAACGTTCTGCATGCCAAGAACGTTATTCCGGCCCCGCTATCCAGGCAAGCCCCGCTCCGGGGCGGTACCGTCCGCGGCCCGTGGACTGGCAACTGCGCTCGCCGCCGCCGGAGCTCGAACGGCGCTACATCGCCGACGGCTTCTGGACTGACGAGACCCTGGGCCAGATCCTCGCCACCGGGCTGGCGGCCGGCGGTCGCCTCCCGCTCACGATCCGCTCCCAGACGCATCCGTTCCGGGGAACGTGCGCCGACGGCGCCGACCTCGCCCGCCGGCTCGCGGGCGGCCTGCGTGCCCGCGGCGTGGCGCCAGGGGACCTGGTCGCGTTCCAGCTGCCGAACTGGGTCGAAGCGGCCGCGACCTTCTGGGCCATCGCGTTCCTCGGCGCGGTGCCGGTACCGATCGTCCACTTCTACGGGCCCAAGGAGGTCGGCTTCATCCTTCGCCAGTCGGGCAGCCGCGTCTTCGTCACCGCGAGCCGCTTCGGCCACCTCGATTACCTCGCCAACCTCGAGACCCTGCGACCGCAGCTCGTCGACCTCGAGCTCGTGGTGGTCGTGGGCGACGACGAGCGGCTCCCGGGCGATGCTCAGCCGTTCCGATCCGTCGTCGACGCCGACCTCGTCGACGCGCCGGCCGCGGTCGACCCCTCGTCGCCGGCACTCGTCGCGTACACGTCGGGGACTACCGCCGACCCCAAGGGCGTCGTGCACGCGCACCGCACCATCGGGTTCGAGATCCGCCAGCTCGGCGCCATGCAGGCGACGGGTGGGCTCCCCACCCTCGTCGGCGCCCCGGTCGGCCACGGCATCGGCATGCTGGCGGCGTTGCTCCTGCCCGTGTGGCGGGGCGACCCGATTCATCTGATCGACGTGTGGGATCCCGCCGTGGTCCTCCAGGCGATGCTCGACGACCGCGTCACCAGCGGCGTAGGCGCGACCGTATTTCTCACGAGCCTCCTCGACCATCCCGGCTTCACCGACGAGCACCGCAAGCTCATGCCGTACATCGGGCTCGGTGGATCCTCGATCCCTGCGGCAGTGAGCGAACGGGCCGACGCCATGGGGATCTCGATCGTGCGCATGTACGGCTCGACCGAGCACCCCTCGATCACCGGCTGCCGCCACGAGGACCCGCGCGAGAAGCGGCTCTTCACCGACGGGCGGCCGCTGCCAGGCGTCGAGATCCGGCTGCTCGACGACGACGGCAAAGAGGTCGGCGTGGGGCAGCCGGGAGAAATCCACAGTCGCGGCCCCGACCTCTTTCCCGGCTACACGGACCCGGTCATCACCGATGCGTCGTTCGACGACGACGGCTGGTTCGCCACCGGCGATGTCGGCGTGCTCGACACCGACGGCTACCTCGCGATCGTCGACCGGAAGAAGGACATCATCATCCGCGGCGGCGAGAACATCAGCGCGCTCGAGGTCGAGGAGCTCCTGCAGCGGGTGCCCGGGATCGCCGAGGTGGCGGTGGTGTCCGCCCCCGACGCCCGTCTCGGCGAGCACGGCTGCGCCTTCGTCCGGCTGCTCCCGCGTGCCCAAGCTCCCACGCTCGACGAGGTGCGCGCCCACCTGGAGCGCGCCGGACTGGCCCGCCAGAAATGGCCCGAGGAGTTGCGCACGGTCGACGAGTTCCCGCGCACCCCGTCGGGAAAGATCCAGAAGTTCGCCCTGCGCGATCGGTTGCGGCACGGCAGCTGATGGGCCGCCGCGGCGGATCCGAGATCACCCCCACGCCCGATCAGGACTGCCCGCGGGTCCCCGACGCGTGGCGTGAAGCACCGCCCACCGGGATTCGCAGGTACGTCCCGATCGTCGGTTGGCTGTCGCGCTACCGGAGGCCGTCGCTCGTGTTCGACGTCGTTGCCGGGATCACGGTCGGCGGAGTGCTCGTGCCCGAGGCGATGGGCTACGCCGACATCGCCGGCATGCCCCTCGAGGCGGGCCTGTACACGCTCCTGCGGTGAGCCGGGATCGCCCAGTCGGCTGATGTCCTGACTACTTCCTGACTACTTCCTGACTACACGGACTCCGCGCCCAGGTATCCGGCCAGCATCTCGGCCCGTGCCGACGCCTTCGGGCCCTGCCAACGCACGACGCCCCGCGACAGGATGACAACCTCGTCGGCGAGCTCGAGCGCGCGATCCACGTACTGCTCGATGAGGACGATCGTGACACCCTCGGCGCGCGCTCGCTCCAGGCTCTCGAACACGAGGTCGACGAGCTTCGGGGCGAGGCCGAGCGACATCTCGTCCGCTACCAGCAGCCGCGGGGGTGCAGCCAGCACGCGAGCCAGCGCGAGCATCTGCTGCTCGCCGCCCGAGAGCGTGCCGGCAGCCTGGCGGCGGCGCTGCGCGAGCGCCGGGAAGAGCTCGAACGCCCGCTCGACCGCGATGGCGCGTTGCTCGCGTCGCGTCGCGAACCGGAGTTGGGCGCGCAGGTTGTCGGTGACCGAAAGGTGGGGAAAGATCCCGCGCTGCTCGGGGAAGTACGCGATGCCGCGTCGGCTGATCCGATGGGGGGCGAGCCGCGTGATGTCGCGGCCGTCGAAGACGATCCGTCCGCGCCTCGGTCGCACGACCCCCGCGATCGCCGCCGCCAGCGAGCTCTTTCCGGCACCGTTCGGGCCGACCACCGCGAGGACGCCGCCCTCGCGGACCTCGATGCTCACGTCGAACACTGCTCGCGCTTCGCCATAGGCGACGGTGAGCTCCTCGACGGCCAGCAGAATTCGAGCGCTCACCGGAGCTCCGAGACGCTCGCAGTACCGAGATAGGCGGCCTGCACGATCTCGCTGGCCCGGATCGCCGCCGGTGATCCGGTGGCGATCACCTTGCCGAAGTCGAGCACGGTTACGTCCTCACAGAGCTCGAGGACGAGCTCGACGTTGTGCTCGACAAGCACGAAGGCGACTCCGAGCTCGGCACGGGCGCGTCGCAGCGCCTCGGCGAGGCGTTCCGTCTCCTCGGCGTCGAGTCCAGAGGTGGGCTCGTCGAGGAGCACGAGCGCGGGCTCGGTTGCCAGCGCGCGCGCCACCTCCACGAGCCGGGCCGTGCCGAACGGGAGGAACGCCGCCGGCCGGTCGGCGACTGGCTCGAGCGCGAGGAGCACGAGGAGTCGCTCGACGAGCTCGCGCTCCCGCCCCGTCGTGCGGTTGCCGAGCCCCACCAGGTCGGCCAGCACTTGCCGGTCCCGCCCCTCGCGCGTCCGATGGGCGACGACGACGTGTTCTCGCACGGTGAGCTCCGTGAACAGCTCGACCCGCTGAAACGTTCGGGCGAGACCGAGCCGCGCTCGTCGCTGGGGGGTCGCGCCCGTGATGTCGACCCCGCGCAGGGTCACGCGGCCGGCCTGGGGCCGGACGAGCCCGGAGCAGACGCCGAACAGCGTGGTCTTGCCTGCTCCGTTCGGCCCCACGAGCCCGACCAGCGCGTGCTCCGGCACGGACAGGTCCACACCATCGAGCGCCACCAAGCCGCCGTAGCGAACCGTGATCTGTTCGGCGGAGAGGAGCGTGGACGGCGTCACGCCGACACCGCCGCCCGTTCCGGCTCCGAGGTGCGAGCGGCGCGCTCCTCGCGCTGCGTCTGGCGGCGCAGCCGCCGCAGCCGATGGCGATTGGCGACGTCGAACAGCACGCCCCGGGGCTCGCGGGCGAGCGCGATGGCCCCCAGCCCGAACAGCATCGTCGGGACGTCGGTCCAGCCCTCGGAGAGATGGAGGCTCACCAACTGCGGGATCACGGCGAACAGCAGCCCCGCGATCAGCGCGCCGACCACCGATCGCACGCCCCACGTGACCACGATGGCGAGCCACACGATGCCGACGAGCACGTTGAACGACCCGGGCGCGGCGCGCCCGATCGCGAGCGCGTACATCCCGCCGCCCAGACCGGCCACGAATGCGCTCACCGCGAAGGTCAGCATCTTCGACCGGATGATGCTGATCCCGATGGTCGCGGACGCCGGCTCACTCGCGCGCATCGACGCGAGGACGAGGCCCGTCGTGCTCCGCCTGAGGTTCATGACGGCAAGTGCGGCCACGCAGAACGTAGCTGCGAGCAACAGGAAGAAGCTGGTGCGGTTGTCGAAGTCGATGCCGAGGATCTCCGGTCGCAGAATCTCGACGCCGGTGCCGAAGTTGTCGAAGTCGTCCCGGGCGAAGACGAGGTTCTCGACCAGTTGCGAGAAGGCGAGGGTCGCGAGCGCGAGGTAGAGGTCGCCCAGTCGCAGGCTCAAGCCGGCGACGACGAGGCCGACGGGTACCGCCACGATCGCACCCATCAGGATGGCGAGCCCGATCGGCCATCCCGAATCGGTTGCCAGCTTGGCGGCGGTGAACCCGCCGATGCCGGCCAGCGTCACCTGACACAAGGAGACCATCCCGCCCTCGCCGATCGCGACCGTGAACGTGAGGAACAAGATCGCGAGGGCGACGCCCTGGCTCGTCACACCGATCCAGAAGTCGTCGAGCCACAGCGGCACCGAGAAGAGCGCCAGTGCCACGAACGTCGGGCCCACCGCCGCCCGCCAGCCGGTGAGCTGGCGCGCCGGCGCCTCGGGCCGGTCCCGCGCCGCCGCCCGCACGTCGACCTCGAAGTGCTCGCGCCGCAGGCCCTGGTAGGCGAGCAGGAAGACCAGCATGATGAAGAAGGGGAGACTGAGTCGGAAGCCCTTGGCGAGGACTCCCGACTCGGGCAGGAAGTCGCGGGACACCTCCTGGGCGAGCCCGATGAGCAGCGCGCCGACGAAGGCGAGCCACAGGTTCGTCATGCGCGCGATCACGATCGCGCCGAAGGAAGCGACCAGCACGAAGGTGAACTGGATCTCGGCCAGGCCGAGGATCGGCGAGAGCAGCACGCCGGCCAGCCCCGCCAGGAGCGTCCCCAGCATCCACGATGACGCGCTCACTAGTGACGTGTTGATGCCGGAGATGTCGGCCACCCGTGGCGCGTCCACGGCGGCGCGAATCGAGAGCCCGAGTGGCGTGAACCGGATCAACGACGCCATCCCCACCGCCACGACGGCGGCGCCGACGAGCACGACGAGCTGGTTCGTGTTCACGGCCACGCCGAAGACATGGAAGATGCCGGGCTCGCCTTCGACGAGTCCTTCGGCGTTGAAGATCTCGTCCCGGGTGAACGGGAACAGCACCTTGGTGAGCGCGGGCAGTGCCACCCACAGCCCCACGGTCGAGACGAAGCGCACGACGGGTGGCGCAAACGTAAGCCGGCGGAACATCACGGCCCATAGGAACAGGCCGAGCAGCGGCGAGACCACCAGAATCGAGAGGACGGCCGCGGCCGGAACCGACCAGCCGTGTCGCGTGTGCAGCCAGTAGTAGAAGACGGCGATGAAGTACGCGATGGCGCCTTGGGCGAAGTTGAACACCCGCGACGAGAGGTACGTGAGCACGAGGCCCAGCACCGAGATCGCGTAGATGCTGCCGAGCACCAGGCCCGCGACGACAAGTCCGGTCACGCGCGCACCTCGTCAGCGGCCGCAGTCACGGTTCACGGTGCACGGTGCTCAG
>JAPSGP010000316.1 GCA_031177445.1 Acidimicrobiia bacterium | reverse complement strand
AGGTGGGAACGGTCGACGAGTGGGAGTGGAGGGGCCCTGCGGGCTCGTTCGAGACGTGGGCGGAGCGCCTCGGCGTCCCCGCGTTCGCGGCCCGTGCGCGCGCCTGCGCCGATTCTTAACTAAACTTCGGCCTGTAGGTTAAAAGATCATTTCATACTCGATCCTGACCAGGGACGACGCATGCCGAGGCCGGCGAGCAAACGAGCGAAGATCGTTGCTCTCCTGCGGGCGACCGTGGATCCGCTCTCCATGGCCGAGATCGCCCGGACGGCGTCGTGCTCCGAGGTCTACGCCTGGGGCGTGCTGCGGGAGCTGGGGGAACAGGTCGAGGTCTCGGGACGGTCCCGCACCGGCGCCAAGCTGTTCCGCTGGGCGGAGGGCGCGGGCGGTGACGACGGGACGGCCCTGGGGTCGCTGCCGGACCCGGCGGACGAGTCGCCCCCGATGCTCGACGACGTGGTGAGGGTGGTCGAGACCCGCCGGATCAGCGAAACCGAGGTCGAGCTCGGGTTGCGGCGCATTGGCGATGGCGCCATGTTTCGGGCTCGCGTCCGCGCCCGTGGCGGATGAGGACGACGCAGGGGGACGGGATGGGGCTCGACGGCCGGGTGGCGCTCGTGACCGGCGGGGGGCGGGGCATCGGCCGCGCGATCGCGCTGGCGCTGGCCGAGGAAGGCGCCGACGTGGCGGTGAACTACCGGCGCGACGAGGAGGCCGCCGCCGAAACCGTGGCCGAGATCGAGACGCTCGGCCGGAAGGGTCGGGCGTACCGGGCGTCGGTCGATTCGTGGGACGACGACCAGGCCATGGTCGAGGCGGTGCTCGCCGACTTCGGCTTCGTCGACATCCTGGTGAACAACGCCGGCATCGCCAGCCGCGGTCACTCGGTCGCGAAGACTGATCCCGCCGAGTTCGTGCGGGTGTGGCAGACCCACACCTTCGGGGCGTTCGCGCTCACCAAGCTCGTGCTCCCGTCCATGCGGGAGCGACCGCGCGGCGACGTCGTGATGATCTCGAGCGCCACCACGGTGCACCTACCTGGGAACTCGTCGCCGTACAACGTCGCCAAAGCGAGCCTCGAGGCGCTGGCGCACACGCTGGCCAAGGAGGAGCGCCGGAACAACATCCACGTGAACGTGGTCGCACCCGGCCTGGTCGAGACGGAGATGGGGCGGCGCCTGGTGAAGGGTACCGCCGGCGTGGACGACATCCACTCGCTCGACGCCGGCTCGCCCTTCGGCCACGTCTGCACGCCCGAGGAGGTCGCCGACGTCGTCCGTTTCCTCGTCTCCGACGCCGCCGCCTACCTGACCGACCAGAAACTCACCGTCGACGGCGGCAGCTTCTGAGCAGACTCGTCGCGTGAAGGGTCCCGGGGGCTACGTCAAGGGGTAATCGGTAGCGAGATCAGTCGTTTATGACCGATTCCTGCTACCGATCACACCCAGCCGTGGGCGCGGATGAGGGCGGCCACCTCTTCGGCCGACTTCGGGCCGAGCGAGCGGGCGCCGGTCGGCAGCTCCTGTCGCACCGTCTCGAGCTCGTCGCGGGTGAAGTTGCACGGGTCGAGGCTCGGCTTCACTTTGTAGATCCGGGCGGAGTTCTTGCCCAGGATCTTCTCCTTGATCGCGGGTGTGAGCTTCGGGTAGCCGAACTGCTCCTGGAACTCGGGGGTGATCTCGAACGCGCGGAACGCCTGGATCTGGTCCTGGGGCGACCCGTACCAGATGGAGTCGGTGCCCCACACGACGTTGTCGGGCCCGAACTGCTTGAGCAGCTTGCCCAGTACGTGCGCGGCCTGGGTGGGATCGCTCATGACGGTGCGCCACGTCGAGCCCAGCTCGGGGTAGATGTTGCCGCCCTTTCCGATCCCCGCCTTCCTCGCGCTGGCGACGAGGCGGTTGACGCCGGTCGGAGCGGCGTCGTCGGTGTAGGGCCCCTCGGTGTCGCCGGGCTCGTAGCCGGAGTGGTACACGACGAACTTGATGTCGGGGTTGGCCTTGGCCGCGGGGCCGACGTCGACCGGGTCGGCGTACTCGCGGTTGTCGCCGCCGACGAGGCCGAAGCCCTTGTGGACAGCAACGATCTTGGGGCCCACGGCGCGCACGTTCTCGAGGAACGCTTCACCGGCGATCACCGCGTCGCCACCGGTCTCGTGGTCGTCGAGCCACCACGGCGGCCCGCCGGCGTGGGTGTACACCTTCCACGCCGTGACCTTGTGATCGGCCCGCAGCTGCTCCATCTCATCGCGCTGCTCCGCTGCGGTGCCGATGCTCGGGAACGTCTGCCCTTGCACGAGGACATAGCCGCGCCCGCACAGTTCGGTCACGATCCGCTTCACCAGTTCCATGTCGTCGATGCTGAGCGGTCCGCCGTCAGGGGGGATCGGGATCGCCGACATGACGATCTTCGACGTGTCGCTCTTGAGGAACATCTCCTCGACCATCGTCTCGACCGAGTAGCAGACGCGGGGGTCGGATTCGCCGCACGCCTGCTGCGGGAAGAGCGCGCCGAGTCCGACGCCACCCGGTTGGGCGAGGTCGTAGTTCAGGTAGTGGACCTGCACGTCGAAGATGAACTCGTCCCCCGCGATCGCCGATCGCGCAGCATCGACGTCACAGGGCGCAGCTGCGGGCAAGCGATAACGGCCGCCCGAGGCCCCGGCCCGCGAGGCGCGGGCGGTCGCGTCCAGGGTCAGCAGCATCAGCGCGGCACCCGACACCGACCGCAGGAACGTGCGCCGGGACAGACCGAGCCGGCGAGCGTGGTCGTCGGCCGCCTCGTGGGTGCGGCGGATGGTCTCGGCCGCGACCGCCGAGAGCGGGCCAGGGACGTACTCCCCGTTCGAGCACGGTTCGAGCTTGATCGGCAGTTCCAGATCTGGATCGCGTTCGTCGCCCATCGCACCCCCCAGTGCGCTCGGACACCGGCGCTGCCCCGGCCACCCTAGGCCGATCGCCGACCCTTTTGCACGCGGCGTGCAAGCTCGTCACGAAACTCGCAGTCGCGTGCAACACGGGCGCCGCCCATCGCTGGCTGGCTTCCTGCCCCGGATCACGTCACGGTGACTGTCGAAGCGACACGACTCGCCCAGCGTGCAGTCCGCGGACGCGCGGTCCGCGGAATCGCGACCGGCCGCAACACTCGCTCGGCGCTGACACAGGCGGGCCAGTCCGGGTCTCCCAACTGCCAGAGCACCCCCCAGCCCTCCACGAGCACCGCGACGACCGCGGGCGGTTCGCCCCAGTGCACCGAGCAGGCGATCTCGAACGGCGTGAATGCTGCGCAGTCGGGGCAGACGGTCGGAAACTTCGAGTGCTCGGGTGATTGGGCGTTCGCCGAGGTGACGATGCCCGGTCCCAACTCGTTCGAGTACACGGCGCTGCTCAACTGGCACGGGAGCAGCTGGGTGAGCGTCGACCGGGCGACGTACTGCGAGAACGGCAGCGTCCCTCAGAACATCTACCAACCGGCCTGCGAATCGAACTGATCGGGCCGCGTTCGCCCGCCTAGGGCCGTGCATACAGGTCGGTCGACACGGCAGCGACTGCCTTCGTTGGTCCAGAGACCCCCAAATATGTGGTCGAAAGACCAAAGAAGCGCCGCCTCCTGGCCTGAGCCGGGAGCTCCTGGCCACATTTCCCCAGGTCAGAGCGCATACGCGTAACTGTCACACCCCCTCGTCACAATCGAGGGCATGACGATCCTCATCGCAGTTGTTGCCGTGCTCGCCGTGCTCGCCCTTGCCGCGGTGTTGCTCGGCGCCCAGCGGCGGAACACGCGGGCCCTCGTGCGCGAGCTTCGGAGGGCGACGGCCGAGCAGAGCCAGGTCGCCATGGGCGACGCCCTCGAGCGGCTGACGGCGACGAACCGGAACGTGATGGTCGCCGAGCGCGAGCTCGCCCAGCGCGACCTGGCGGCGACGAAGTCCCTCATCGACCAGCAGCTGTCCACCATGACCGACCGGCTCGCCGACGTCGGCCAGCTGGTGCGCGAGCTCGAGGCCGACCGGCGCGAGAAGTTCGGCAGCATCAGCGAGCAGCTCGCCCAACAGCACCAGAGCGTCACCGAGCTCGCCCAGAGCGCGCAGAGCCTGCGCGAGGCCCTCGCGAGCA
>JAPSGP010000598.1 GCA_031177445.1 Acidimicrobiia bacterium | reverse complement strand
CTCCTTGAACGCACGCAGCGTGATTTCGCCGCCGAGTCCGACGAGACCGATCGCGACGCCGTACCGGTCCATCTCCGCCAGCGTGACCTCGATCGGATCCGCACCCTCGTCGAGGTGGTTGGGCACCTCCTTGAACATGTACTCGGCGGGGAACTGCATCTTGCCGCTCCCCTCGTCCTTCAGCATCGGCTTCATGAAGTCGTAGTGGCGCACGGCGTTGGCGCTCGGGAACCCGATCATGAGATCGACCACCCCGACGTCGGTCGGCATCGTCACGGGAGCCCTCTCACCCTGCAGCTTCGTCGGCGAGGCTGCGGTACCGGACCGTGCGCAGGTCGTCGACCAGCCGCACGAGCAGCCGCGCCAGCGCGGCTCGATCGGTGCGCGACCACGCCTCGAGCACGTCCTCCACGTGCCGGTACATCACCTCGTTGATGCGGCGCCGCACGTCGCGGCCCTTGGGCGTCACCCGCACGAACGTCACCCGTCCGTCCGCCGAGCTCGGGCCCCGCTGGACCAGCCCGTCGCTCTCGAGCTGGCGCACCTGGCGACCGGTCGCCGCCGGGTCCATGTCGGTGAGCTTGGCCAGCTCGCCCAGTGACAGCGGGCCGTCCTCGTGGATCCGCCGCAGCAACACGTAGCCCGGCTGCGAGATCACGACACCGGCGGCAGTGGACAGCCGGGAGTGGACCTTGCGGCTGGCGTTGAGCCTGAACAGCGTCTCGAGCGCCCGCTCGATCGCGTCGAGATCGTCGCCGCTTCCCCCCATCGGCCTCGACGGTATCGAAATTTGTAGGACTCAGTCAAGCAGTTTGGCCGGCTACCTGCAGGCGAAGCCCTGAGGAATCCCGCGCCTTAGGGTGACGAGCGTGCGAGTGCTCGTCACCGGGGGGACGGGATTCATCGGGGCGCACAGCGTGAAGGCGCTGGCCAACGCTGGGCACGAGGTCCGGCTCCTCGTGCGCACCCCCGACCGCATCGACGCCAATGTGAAGCCGCTGGGTGTCGACGTCGACGACTACGTCGTCGGGGACATGGGCGATGCCGCGGCGGTGGCAAAGGCAATGGACGGCTGCGACGCGGTACTGCATTGCGCGGCGGTCGTCGCGCTTGATCGTCGCCGAGCGGCAGAGATCCTGGCCGCCAACCCGCTTGGTGCGCGAGTCGTCATCGGGACCGCCGCCGACCGCGGCCTCGATCCGATCGTGTACGTGTCGAGCGCCAGTGCCCTGTTCACCCCGGGCGTGCCGCTGCTCCACGCCGAGCTGCCACCGGCCGAGGTCGGCAGCGCGTATGGGCAGTCCAAGGCACGTGCCGAGCACTACGTGCGCGAGCTGCAGGAACAAGGTGCGCCGATCACGATCACGTATCCCGGTGGCGTGACTGGCCCGCCGGCGGGCACCGCGTTCGGGGAGTTTGCCGACTCCGTGGTCACGGTCCTCCAGTACGGGATGCTCCCGCTGCGCGACGGTTCGCTCGCGCTCATCGATGTGCGCGATCTCGCCGCTGTCCACACCGCGGTGATGGCGCCGCACCACGGCCCGCGACGGTTCATGTGCGCAGGCCACTTCCTGACGCTGAGCGACTACGCACAGCTCCTGCGCGACATCACGGGCCGGAGCTGTGCGT
>JAPSGP010000597.1 GCA_031177445.1 Acidimicrobiia bacterium | reverse complement strand
AGCGAGGTGCCATTGCGTGAGGGCCTGGTTCCAGGCGGACGGGAACGACGCACTCGAGGCGTCGACGACGGCGATCCCCGAACGCCCGAGCCCGTCGTAGTTCCCGGGCTGCGTGGCGACGAGGATCACGGTGGCGTGTGGAGTGAGTGCCGCCAACGCGGTCACGTCGGCGGTGACGATCGTACCGGCAACGGCGACGACGAGCGCGGCCGTGCGGTGCGCGCCCACGGCTGAGAGCACTGCCGCGAAGCGATCCGGGCCTTCGGGCTCGATCGTGGCCAGGCGGTCCATCAGCGCCCAGCCCTCACGGGCTCTCGGTTGGGAGAGCGCGGCGCCGGAGCTGGTCGAGACGTCGATGCGGCGGCGCATGCGGGTCAGGCGGTCGACGATCGATGCCGTGGCCTCGACCGCGAGCTCGAACGACACCGCGTCATGGGCTTCCGGTCGGGTGTCGAAGACGATCACCGACTTCGCCCGCCACTGGGCTTCGTCCTGGCGGATCATCAGCTCGTCGACCCGGGCGCTCGAGCGCCAGTGCACGCGTCGCAGGTCGTCTCCGACCTCGTACTCGCGCAGGGTAAGGAACTCTTCACCATCGGCGGCTTGCGCCCGCGCTTGCACGGTCTCGACCGAAGCGATCAGCCGGCCGCCAGCCTGACGGGGAGCGAGGATGTCGTGGATGCGCGGGCACACGAGCACGTCGTCGGGACTGGCGAGGGCCCAGGTGCGACGGGCGAGCCCGAACGGGTCGGTGATGGACACCGCGAGCGGCCCGACCAGATAGCGGCCGCGGCGAGACGTCGGGATCCGATAGGCGGCCCGAGCCGTGGAGTCGGGCGCGAGGGGTGGGAGGACGAAGCGCGCTGCCCGCCGGCCGTCGTCGAAGACGTCGATGACCGAGAGCATCGGTGTCGCCCGTGTGGACCGGTTCACGATCACGAGGTCGACTCGGCCGTCACCGCCGACGTGGAGGCGCGACGGTCGGATGGTGCGGCGGGCGAAGAGATCGAAGCGCCGGGTGCGTGTCCACAAGGCGCCCGCGGCGAGGAGGATGACGATGCCCGCCGCGAGCACCGCCAGCTCGATCGTGCCGAGCAGCCGCCCGGCCACGACCAGGCCCGCGGCCGCGCCCGAGAGACTCCAGCCCCGGCGCGTGAGCGTGCGCGCGCGCGGCGGCTGCACCGCTAACCGACGGCGCCGGGAACCGGCACCGAGCTCGTCACCGACCGGACGACGTCCTCGGTGCTGATCCCGCGAAGCTGGGCATCGGGCGCGAGCAGGATC
The DNA here is from genome assembly GCA_031177445.1 of Acidimicrobiia bacterium. Lineage (GTDB taxonomy): Bacteria > Actinomycetota > Acidimicrobiia > IMCC26256 > JACDBD01 > JAPSGP01. Next base: position 348 of record JAPSGP010000597.1, on the reverse strand, counting down.
CGGTGCTCGAGCACGGCCGGCGCCAAGCGCTTGACGTCGTCGGGCACGACGTAATCACGCCCGAGGCTGGCGGCGAGCGCTCGCGCGGCACGCTGCAGCGAGAGCGCGCCGCGCGGGCTGACGCCGAGCGCGAGATCCCGGTGCTGGCGAGTGGCGCCGACGAGGTCGACGATGTAGGTCTTGAGGTGATCGGCGACGTGCACCGACTCGACCGCCCGGGCAGCCGAGACGATCTCGGCGCCGCTCGCGACCGGGTGAATCGACTCGACCGTGACGTGACTTCCGTGCGTCTCGAGGATCGCGACCTCGGAGTCGCGGCTCGGGTACCCCATGCGGATGCGCATCAGG
>JAPSGP010000315.1 GCA_031177445.1 Acidimicrobiia bacterium | reverse complement strand
GGGAGCGCCTTACGAGTTAGGTGTGGGTCTTGTCGAGGACGCAGCGCGTCTCGGCTCGATCGATGGCGGAGGAGCGCGAGCGTCCCGTTGCCGATGAGGTTGACGGTCGTCTCGTGTCCCGCGATCAACAGGAAGAGCGCGGTGCCCAGGAGCTCTTCCTCGCTGAGCCGATCGCCGTCCTCCTCGGCCGCTATGAGCGCGGAGAGCAGCTCCTCGCCCGGATCGGCCCGGCGGCGTGCGATGAGGGCCGTCAACCTCATCGGCAACGGGACGCTCGCGCTCCTCCGCCATCGAGTCCAGCTCGATCGGCTTCGCGACGACCCCGCGCTCGATCGCAATGCCATCGAGGAACTGCTCCGCTACGACAGCCCGGTGCAGCTCACCCAGCGCATCACGCTCTCGGAGTACGACGTCGGTGGCGTCACGCTTCCTTCCGGTCAGAACCTCGTCCCGCTGCTCGGGGCCGCCAACCGCGACCCGGAGGTGTTCGTCGATCCGCAACGGCTCGACCTCGGGCGCGAGAACGCCCACCGGCACGTCGCCTTCGGCGGCGGGCATCACTTCTGCCTCGGTGCCGCCCTCGCCCGGCTCGAAGGCGCGATCGCCATCGGGTCGCTCGTGCGCCGTTTCCCACACATCGAGCTGGCCGGTGATCCGATTCGTCGCACGACGTTCACGCTGCGCGGGTTGCAGCACCTCCCCGTCACGGTGTGACGCCTGAAGTGCCTTCGGGCACGTTCCGCATCGCCAGGTCCTGCCGGTACCGGCGATGCAGGGCGTGCGCCCGTAGAATCGGCGCGACCGGTGGCGGCTCTGCCGACCGCCGGCGCAGGAGCCCGAGCCCGCGAGGGCGACCCAAGGAATCCATTGCCGCACTGGCTCTCGACGCCTCACTGGTCGTCGGACATCCCGCTCGACACGCCGCACCCACGCCTCGACGCGCTCAAGGAGCGGGGCTTCGTTCGGCTCGAGGACCTCGCCGATCCGATCCCCGAGTCGGAGTACCTCGCGCTCGAGTACATGGACTGGAAGAGTGGTGGTGACACCAACTTCGCGCCCATCGCCACCGCCGACGGCGAGCTCGACTGCCGGGGATTCTGGAAGCCGGGCGACGAGCGCCCGGACAAGGGCGGGCGGTTCACGTCGAACGCCGAGCGATGCCCGTGCATCAAGAACTACGTCGAAGCGGTCGACGCAGACTTCGGTCGCGTCCGGGTGATCAAGCTCGAGCCCCAGGACTACGACACCGCGCTCAGCCAGATCCACCGGGACGACAACAACCGCTTCAATCCCCCGGATCAGGGCTGGGTCGTGCGCTCCTGGCTCGAGCTCACCGACAACCCCGACAGCTTCATGGTCCTCATGGAGCACGGCGACGACGGACTCCCGAGGCGCGACACCGAGGTGCACGTCCCGCTCCACCGGGGCTCGCAGTTCGTCGTCGACACCCAGCGCCTCTGGCACGTCGTGTGCCATTCCGGGAGCGCGCCGCGCTACGCGCTGATCTCGAGCTTCGAGAGCGGTCCCGTGCTCGAGCGCTGGATCGAATCGCGCCTGCCGTAGCGCGCCCGCCAAGCGCGCCCGCGGTGCGCGCCGGCGAGTCAGCCCAGCGCGTGCTCGATCGCAGCGTTGAACGCGTCCGGCGCCTCGAGCATCGGGTAGTGGCCCACGCCTGACAGCCGCACCAAGGTCGCGTCGGGCCGCGCGCCGGACAGGCGCTCGGCCATGGGCCAGACCGCGATCGGGTCCAGCTCGCCCCAGACGATCGTCAACGGCGACGGATGACGTTCGATCGCGCCGGTCCACCGGCCCTCGTGCACGCGGCGCTCCTCGATGTACCGGATCGTCCGCGGCAGCAAGCGGTTCCCGCCGTCCCGCACCACGAGCGCCGCCAGCGCGTCCAGCTCGTCGCCGGCCACCACGGACTCCGGTGCGAAGGTCCCCCGCAGCGCGTCAGCAACCGCCGACTGTTCCGGCGCGCCGCCTTCCGGCAGCTGCTCGTCCGGAAGCGACAGGAGCAGCTGCTGGCCGGCCGAGAGCTGCACGAGCTCCATGTAGATCGACCCGTTCGTAATGACCCGTTGCGTGACTTCGAACGGCAGCGTGCCGTCGATGCTGCGGGCCAACACCTCCCCGCCGACCGAGTCGCCGAGGTCGTGGGTGACGAGCGCAACGCTCGCGAGCCCGAGCTCGGCCACGCCTGCAACCACGAGGTCGGCGAGCTCGAAGATCGAGTACCGCTGATCGGGTTTGTCGGAGAGCCCGAACCCGAGGTAGTCGGGGATCACCACACGCCGGCGCCGAGCGAGCACCGGGAGCGCCGGCCGCCAGTCGAACGAGCTCGTCGGGAAGCCGTGCAGCACCAGTACCGGATCGCGCGCATTCGGCTCGTCGGCGGCGCGATCGACGACGAAGATCCGGTGCCCCGCGAGGTCGAGATACCGGCCCGTTCGCTCCCAGTCGTCGATCAAGACACTCACAGCCGCACGCTACGCCACGATGCCGTGCTCGCGTCACGATGACGACGACCGCGAAGGATGACGCGTCCGCCGGACCCGTCGCCGGCGATCGTTTGGGCATCAGATGTCGGGCGGCATCGGATGCCTGAGTGATTGCGGGTTCTGTTCTCAGGCCGATGCGCGCCACCTAGGCTCGCCGGCCGTGCTCGCGATCACGGCGCAGAACCGTCGGTGGTGGGTCGTCGTCGCGATGTCGGGCGTGATGGTGGTGCTCACGCTCGACTTCTTCGGCATTACCGTGGCGCTGCCGACGATCGGCGACGACCTCGACGCGTCCACGTCCACGCTGCTCTGGACGGTGAACGCCTATCTGCTGGCATTCGTGTCGCCCATGATCGCGATCGGACGGTTCGCCGACATCTTCGGACGCCGCAAGATGGCGCTGATCGGCATTGTGATCTTCGTCGCCGCGTCGACCGCATGCGGCGCCGCGCCCAACGCGCCCTTCCTGATCATCGCCCGGGTGGTCCAGGGAATCGGCGGCGGCATCATCTTCACGGTCTCGGTGTCGATCGTGAACAACGCGTTCCGGCCGGACGAACGACCCAAGGCCCTCGGGATCTGGTCGGGTGTCGGGCTCGCCGGTTCGGCCATCGGACCCTTCGTCGCCGGGGTGCTCACCGAGTTCGCCTCGTGGCGATGGTTCTTCCTCCTCAACGTCCCGATCGGCATCGCCACCTTCTTGATCACACTCGCCGCCGTCGACGAGTCCGTCGACCCGACGTTCACCGGTGGCATCGACTGGGCCGGCTTCGCCACGCTCACCAGCGGCTTCGTGCTCCTGATCCTGGGCCTGCAGCAGAGCGCGAGCGAGAGTTGGGCCAGCGCCGCCGTCATTGTGCCGATCGCAATCGGCGCCGTCCTCCTGGCGGCCTTCGTCGTCGTCGAGCTGCGTGAGACCATCCGCCTGCCGCTCGTCGAGTTCAGCCTCTTTCGCGACGTGCGCTTCGCCGGCGCGTCGGTCGTCGCCTTCATCGGCAACTGGATGTTCGGCAGCATCCTCTTCTTCCTGACCCTGTACCTCCAGAACGTGCGCGAACTCAGCGCGTTCGACACCGGCGTCGTGTTCGTCACGTTCAGCGTGCCGCTCGTGGTGATGTCGCCCGTCGGCGGGCGCCTCGTCGCCCGTCACGGCGTGCAGGAGCTGATGGCCGTGGGTATGGCGCTCGTGGGCGCCGGGGTCGTGTGCTTCGCCCTCATCGACGCCGAGAGCGGCCTCGGCTTGACCCTGGCCGGTCTCGTGATTGCCGGCTTCGGGCAAGGGTTCGCGTACAACCTGTCGAACACGGCCGGGATGCAGTCGATGCCCGACGAGAAGGCCGGGATCGCGTCCGGGGTGCTCCAGACGGCGCGCCTGATGGGCATCGTGATCGGTCTGGCGCTCTCGGGCTCGCTGTTCAGCGGCCGTGAGAACGCCGAGCTCCTCGATCAGGTGCGCGCACAGGGCGCCACCGCCGCCGAGGCCGACGACGTGCGCGAGCTCCTCTCCGGGTCGGAGTCGGCGATCGAGCACGTCCAACAGCTCGCGGGCGCGACCCGGGCGACGGTCGAACGCATCACCGACGAGGCGTTCGCCCACGGACTGCGCGGGGTCATGGTGCTCGC
>JAPSGP010000077.1 GCA_031177445.1 Acidimicrobiia bacterium | reverse complement strand
TGGGCCAACGACTTCCCGCACAGCGACTCGACCTGGCCCTGGTCCCAGGACCTGCTGGCCGAGCACGCACGCGACCTCACCGACGAGCAGCGCCGGGCGATCCTCTCCGGCAACGTCGCCGACCTCGACCGCATCGACGTCGCCGCGCTCGCGGCGTAGCCCAGCTCCTTTTGGCGTCGCAGAACCCCAATAATCCGGGTCCTGCGACGCCAAAACCAGAGGGTGGTTCTACTCGTCGAGCCGGTCCCACTCGGTGGCGAGCACCTCGAGCATCTTGTCGGCGGCGGCGAACCCTCCGAGATGGCTCTCACCGGGACGGACCGAGAACTCGACGTTCGACAACCGAGCCGCGGTCGCCCGCGCCTGGTCGAGCCCGACGAACGGATCGGCATCGCCGTGCCACCAGTGCACTGGCGCGCGCACGTCCTCGATCCGGAACCCCCAGGGTCGGCCGACCAGGACGATGTCGTTGGGCATCGCCTGGAACTGGCGCGCGCCCCCGAGGATGAGGTCCTCGAGGAACATGGCCTCGATGGCGGGATCGGCGAACACCTTGCGATCGCCCTCGGGCATGGAGCGCGCGAACGCTCGGTAGAGCTCGTGCGCGAAATGGTTGGTGAGCTTCATCAATGCCCACAGCGCCCGGCCGAACGGTCGGCGCACGGCAGTGAGCGCGCCGTTGAAGCGGTTGGCGAGGGCCACGATTCCCTGCGCCGCCGCGTCCTCGCCCGCGGTCGGCACCAGGCCGCCGAGGACGCCGATCGCCACCACCCGTTCGGGGAGCACGGCTCCGCACGCCAACGCGTAGGGCCCGCCGCCGGAGAGTCCGGCGACGACGAAGCGCTCGTGCCCGAGGTGATCTGCCACAACTGCGACATCGGCTGGCCAGTCGCTGATCGCGGCGTAGGCGTGATCGGTCGACTCCCCGATCCCGGGCCGCTCCAGGCACACCAGTCGCAACCCGTGTGCACGCGCGGCGACCCGGGCGTCGGGCGGGATCTGCCGGCGCCCGCCGGGCAGGCCGTGGAACCACAGCGCCAGCCGCCCACGTGGATCGCCGTACTCGGCAAAGCCCAACCGACGACCGTCGGGCAGCGGCACGCTCCCCTCGACGCGCGGCGGGACCATGTCGGGCACACCGGGAGCCGCGGGCACGAACTGGGACGTTACCGACGACCGCCCGACCGTGCCGCTCGGCTCACCGCTCTAGCATCCGTCGCACCGACGAAACGGGGGTTCAGCGTGCTACTCGAGGACCGGACGGTGATCGTTTCTGGGGTCGGCCCCGGGCTCGGGCGGGAGATCGCGTGGGCAGCCGCCCGCGACGGTGCCAACGTCGTGCTCGGTGCCCGCACCGAGGCCAACCTCGAGAAGGCCGCCGCCGAGGTCGACGCCACCGGAGCACGGGTGGCGTGGCGCGCCACCGACATCGCCGACGGCGAGCAGTGTGACGCGCTCGTCGCGCTTGCCCAGGAACGCTTCGGCCGCGTCGACGCGCTCGTCAACTGCGCCGCGCTCGACACGATCTTCGGCGGCGTCGAGCACGCCAACTGGGACGACTGGCACCGTGCGATGGAGATCAACGTGTTCGGCACCATGCGCATGACGCAAGCAGCGATCCCGCCGCTCAAGCAGCGCGGCGGGTCGATCGTCTTCATCGGCAGCCAGGCGATGTACTGGTGCCAGGTCCCGCAGGCCGCATACGCGGCGTCGAAGGCCGCGCTCCAGGGCGCCGTGGCCCATCTCGCCCGCGAGCTCGGCGAGTACCGCATCCGCGTGAACACCGTCATCCCGACCTGGATGTGGGGCCCGCCGGTCGAGGGTTACGTGAACAGCACCGCGCAGGCACAGGGCGTCGAGCCCGAGACGATCATCGCCGGCATCACCGCCAACATGCCGCTGGGTGAGATCCCCAGCGACGGGGACGTCGCCGACGCGGTGGTGTTCTTCGCCAGCGACCGCGCCCGCATGATCACCGGTCAGGCACTGCTGGTGAACGCGGGCGAGTACATCCGATGAGTGGGCGGCTCGACGGCAAGGTCGCGCTGATCAGCGGCGCTGCGCGCGGCCAGGGTGAAGCGGAGGCCCGCCGGTTCGCGGAGGAAGGCGCCAAGGTCGTGCTCGGCGACGTCCTCGACGACCTGGGCGAGAAGATCGCCGCCGACATCGGCGACGCCGCTCGCTATCACCATCTCGACGTCACCGACATCGAGCAGTGGCGAGCCGCCGTCGACGACGCGGTGTCGACGTTCGGCCGCCTCGACGTGCTCATCAACAACGCCGGCATCGTGCGCGTCGGCCTCGTCGACGCGATGTCGCTCGACGACTACCTCGCGGTGATCAACGTCAATCAGGTCGGGTGCTGGCTCGGCATGAAGGCAGCCATTCCCGCGATCAAGGCCGCCGGCGGCGGGTCCATCGTGAACACCTCGTCGACGTCGGGTTTCATCGGCATGCCCGGCATGTCGGCGTACACCGCGAGCAAGTTCGCGGTGCGAGGGATGACGAAGTGCGCAGCGATGGAGGTCGGCCCCTTCAACATCCGAGTGAACTCCGTGCACCCGGGCGGCATCGACACCGAGATGGTCCGCCATCCCGCGTTCGGTGACATCGACACCGACGCCGTCTACGGCGGCCAGCCGATCCCGAGGGTGGGTCAGCCGGAGGAGGTTGCCGCTCTCATGGTGTTCCTCGCCTCGGACGAGTCGTCGTACTGCACCGGCGCCGAGTTCCTCGTCGACGGCGGGCTCACGGCCGGTCCGCAGATGCCGGCTCGTTAGCACGCGCGCGTCGCCATCTCCTCAAGCCGAACCAAGCGGCGACGAGCGCCACCACGACGACCGAGATCCACAGGCCGAGCCGGTCGATCAGGTCGGCGATCGACTCGCCCGCGAAGTAGCCGAGCGACACGACGATGCCCGCCCAGCACACCGACGCGGCGATGTTCCAGGGGAGGAACCGGCGGAACGGCATGCGCGCCGTGCCCGCGACCAGCGGGACCACCGCGCGCAGCGCGCCGATGAAGCGTCCGAAGAACACGGCCACGCCGCCTCGGCGCGCGAAGTACACCTGCGCGCGCTCCGCTTTCGGCAGCAGATGCCGGCGGGTGAAGTCCCAGCGCTCGATCAACCGGAGCCCGAACTTGCGGCCCAGCGTGTAGCTGACCGAGTCGCCGAGGGTGGCGCCGGCCGCTCCTGCCAGGATCAGTCCGACGAGCGAGGCGCCCGAGCGTTCCCCGGCGGCGCCGGCGATGACCATGCCGACCTCGCCTGGGACCACGAAGTCGAGGAAGGCGGCCGTCTCACAGAAGGCGAGCAGCCCGGTGATCAGGTAGAGCAGCGGACCGCCGAGACCGGCGACCGCGTCGAGGATCCGCTCCGCCATGAGGGGCGCGGGTCAGGCCACGTAGCGGTCGAGCCAGTCGAGCACGTCGGCGTACGCCTCCTTGGCAGCCGACTCGTTGTAGTTCGGCCCGGTGTCGTTGAAGAAGGCGTGGGTGGCCCCGGGAAACGTCTTGACCTCGTGCCTGAGGCCGGCAGCCTCCAGCCCGGCGACGGCGTTGTCGCGGCTGGCGTTGACGCGTTCGTCGTTCTCCCCGTAGATGGCGAGCACCGCGGCGCGCGCCCCGCCGTAGTCGGCGGCGGCGGGCGCAGGGCCGTAGAACGGGATCGCCGCCACCAGCCGGTCCTCGCCCGCGGCGAGCAGCCGCCACACCATGCCGCCGCCGAAACAGAACCCGATCACGCCGACCTTGGCGCCCGGCAGCCTGCGCTCGAGCTCGTCGATGCCTGCACCCAGGTCGCCGAGCAACCGCTCGTCGGAAGCGTTGGCGAGCGCGGCTGCTGTACCGCCCGCATCGGTGACGGCCTCGGTTCCTCCCTGTGCGGAGAGCAGGTCGACCACGAGCGCGCCATACCCGTCGCGCGCGAGCCGGCCCGCGACGTCGTAGAAGTGCGGGTTGAGACCGCGGATCTCGTGCACGACGAGCACCGCGCCCTTGGCCCGCGCCGGCGCCGCCCACGCCGCCTGGAGCTCGCCGTTGGGACCGTCGAACCGAATGGTCTCCGCGGTCGTGGCGGCGCCGCCCGCGGGCTTGACACCGGTCGCCGCCGGCCTCGTCGTCGGCGCGCTCTGGGGGCCGTCGTCGTCGCCACCACAGGCGGCGAGCAGGGCCGCGGCGCCGGTCAGCGTGAGCCCGACCATGGCCAGGCGGTGCAGCGCCTCGCGGCGCGTCAGCCGCCCGTCGGCGTACTCCTGTGCGATCTCGCCGGCGATGTACTCGCGCAGCGCCACGTCGCGACCCTACCCACTCACTCTGGAGCCACCGACGAGGGCTACGGCAGGTCGGTCACCCGCTCGGCAAACGCGCCCATGTCCTCCTTGAGGCGGGCGACCACACCATCGACCAGCTCCTGGCGCACGCGCCGCTTGGTCGAGCTGTACGCCAGCGCGGGGAGCTCGCCCAGCCGGCGGGCCTCCGCAATCGCCGTGCGCTCGAGCTCGGAACTCGGCACGAGCTCGTCGAGATAGCCGGCAGCGAGCGCGCCGGCAGCGTCGTAGATCTTCGCCTGCACGGTGGCGCGCGTGAACTCGCGCGGGCTGAGCCGTTCCCCGGCGAGGGCGTAGGCGTACTCCGGGAGCGGGAGCCCGATGAGCGTCTCGTTCAGGCCGATCTTGGTGGCGACGTCGGCCGCTCCGAACCTCGTGTCACAGGCGAGCGCGAAGAGGGCCCCCGCGGCGATCGCGTGGCCGGTCACCGCAGCGACCGTGGGCTGGGGGTGCGCGTACAAGCGTATGAGGAGCTCCCCGCCGGCGCCGGCGAGCCCGGCGGCCGCCTGCGGGCTCTCTTGCATGACCGTGAGGTCGAAGCCGCCTGAGAACACGCCCGGCCGGCCGATGAAGCAGATGCTCGCGGCTTCGGATTCGGCGCGGTCGAGGCTGCCGTGCAACTGCGTGATGCGCTCGTACGACAAGGCGTTGGCCTTGCCGTCGTCGAGCTTGATCACCAGGACCCGGTCGTCGAGGGTCTCGATGAAGGGCGCGGTGTCCATTGTCATGCGAGGCACGCTACTCAGCCGCGCCGCCGGCCTCGCTCGCACGCTGCTCGACCTCGAGCCACAGCGGCCGCCCGATGGGATGCTCGGCCTCCTCCGCGAGGTGGGCGACCAGACCCGCGGTGCGGGCGATGAGCACGAAGCCGCGCACGCTCCCGGGCGGCACGCCGACGTCGACGAGGGCAGCGCCGCCCGCGCCGGCGCCGTTGATCGGCAGCCGCTTCCCGCTCGCTTCCTCGTGTGCGGCGGCCACGAACCTGAGGAGCCGCAGGTGCGGTCCGAGCAGGCCCTCCTCGGCAGCGAGCGCGGAGATCCGGGGCTTGCGCGGGTCCTCGACCCGATGCACCGGATGGCCGAGCCCGGGAACCCGCTTCCCGGCGCGACGCCGTGCGCCGACTGCACGTTCGGCGGCCACGCGGAGCGAGGCGTCGTCGCCGCCCGGCGCGTCGCGCAGCGCCGCGACGAGGAACTCGGCCGTGTCACCGGCGGGACCGAGGAAGACGCTGCCGGCACCGAGCAACCCCGCCGCCACCGCCCCCTGGATCGCCTCCGGCGCCCCCGTGAAGGTGAGGCGGGCTGCGAGCGCGCTGGGCGTCAGCCCGTGATCGGCCAGCGACACCAGCACGGCGTCGAGCATGCGACGCTCGCCCGGCGACGGCTCTCGCCGGGTGACGAGCAGGAACGCGAGGTCGGTGAGCGTGAGACGGCCCATGATGTCGCTCGGCAGGTCGCGGCCCGCAACGGTGATCGTGTCGGCGGTCGTCGAGCCGATCCAGGTCTCGAGCCAGCCGGGTTCGTCGGTCGCGTCCGTCATGACACGCGATCCCCTCCCATGTCGATCTCGGCGGCGGTCCGTTCGAGCGGGAGCCGGTGCTTGGCCAGCCTCCCGGTCGGCGTGTGCGGAAGCTCGGCCACCACCTCGAAGTAGCGCGGCACCTTGAAGCGACTGAGCACTTGTCCGGCGAAGGCGTGGAGATCGCCGACGTCGATGGCTCGGCCCGGCGGCGGGAGCACGAACGCCTTGACCTCTTCCTCCGAGAGCTCCGAGGGGACCCCGACGACCGCCGCCTCCGCGACCGCGGGGTGTCGCTCCAGCGCCGACTCCACCTCGGTCGGCGAGAGGATCTCGCCCCGACGCCGTATGACCTCCTTCTTCCTGGCCACGAACGTGTACGTCCCGTCGCTGTTGTCCTTCACCAGATCGCCGGTGCGCAGCCATCCGTCGACCACCACCGCGGCGGTCTCGTCGGGCATCTCGTAGTAGCCCCGCATGATCGCCGGGTTGCGCAGCTCCAGCTCTCCGATCTCGTGCGGGCCGACGTCGCGGTCGCCCTCCCTCACCCGTGCGTCGTTGACGTGCCCGAGCTCGGGGTGCTGGCGCGCCGACCCCAGCGTGCCGTAGGGGCGGGTGCCGCGCCTCCACACGAGCCCGTACGGCGTCTCGGACAGGGCGTAGCCGCACCGGATCTCGAATCCGAAGCGGCGCTCGATCTCCTCCTGGCGCTGCTGATCGGGCGACGGGCCCGTGTAGCAGAGCCGGATGGGGTTGTCGGCGTCGTCGGCTTGCTCGGGCTGGCGCATGAGGATCTCGATCATCGCTCCGATGGCGTTGAACTCCGTCGCGCCGTGCCGGCGGGCGTCGTCGAGGAAGGTGCTCCCCGAGAACCCCGGCAGCAGCACGACGCTGGCACGCGCCTGCACCGACCCGAGCACGGAATACGCGGGCGCGTTGATGTGGAACAGCGGCAGCGACGTGAGCAACCGGTCGTCATCTGTGAGTCCCAACCAGTACGGAAAGCCCTCGCCCGCCATCACGTATGCGAGATGCGTCTGCATCACCAGCTTGGAGCGGCCCGTCGTGCCCGAGGTGGGGATCATCACGGCGACGTCGTCCGGGTCGACCGGCGCTGGCCCGCGACGGTCGGCCGTGGCGTCGAACAGTGACACGACGTCGACGCTGGTTGCGCGCGCGGCTCCGCCGGCAGCTGCTCGATCGACAGCCGGCGCAAGCTGCTCGTCGGTGATGATCAGCTCGGGATCGACCTGATGGACGAAGCCGGCCAGCTCCGCCTCGCTGCCCTTGGGGTTGATCGGCACCTGGATGGCGCCGATCTCCATGAGCGCGAGCCAGCTGAGCAGGTAGTCGCCGCGGTTGCGCGCAGTCACGAGCACCCGCGACCCGACGCCGGCACCGAGGCTGCGCAGGCCGCTGGCGGCGCGCTCGATGGACTCGAGCGCCCCGGCGTACGTCCACGTGACGTCGCCGGCGAGCAGCCAGGTCTGCTCCGGAACATCGTCGACCGCTCGCCGGAACAAGGTCGGGATCGTGCGCAGCAAGCCGCCGCTCACTCCCCCCGGCGGTCCCATCGCCAGACCCGTCCGTGGTCGGGGTCGACGATCTCTCCCGCGAGCTCGAATCCGCAGCGCTGCAACACCTTTGTCGACGCGTTGTGCTCGGCCAGGGTGTGCGCCCGTACCGTGTGCACGCCCCCGTGCCGCGCGATCTCGACGAACTCGCGTGCCGCTCGCGTCGCGTGTCCGAGCTTGCGATACGACGGCGCGATTGCGTACCCGATCTCGACCACGCCATCGATGGGCGGGCCCTTGAAGCCGCCGACGCCGATGACGGCGGCGTCGGCGGCTTGCACGATGAGGTACGTCGACCACTTCGGCTCCATGCCGTCGCGGAGTGCCGCCAACGCGTGCTCGATCGCGCCGGGGAACTCGACGTACCCGTCGGCGACGGTCAGACCAAATCGCTCGCGAAATGGTTCTTCACCCGCGAGCAGACACGCCAGATGTGTCTGTGTTGCCGGCTCGACGCGCACCACGCATGGAGTTTGCCACTACCGTTCTCGACGTGGCTTCGGGCGACGAGCAGGTTGTCGAGGTCGACGGGCACGAAGTGCGCGTCAGCCATCCGGGCAAGGTGTTCTTCTCCGAGCACGGCGAGACCAAGCTCGAGCTGGTCGAGCACTACCTGCGCTTTGCGGAGCCGGTGATGCGCACGATGGGAGGCCGGCCGACGCTCATGCAGCGGTTCCCGGAGGGCGCCGGTGGTCCGTCGTTCTTCCAGAAGCGGGTGCCGAAGGACGTGCCCGAATGGTTGGAGACGACCATCGTGAGCACACCGAACGGCACGACGTCGCGAGCGCTCGTCGCCGCCGACCTCGCCCACGTGATCTGGGCGGTGAACATCGGTTGCCTCGGCTTCCATCCCTGGCCCTATCTCGCCGCCGATCCCGACCACACCGACGAGCTCCGCCTCGATCTCGACCCCCAGCCGGGCACCGACTTCACGCACATCCGGGCGGCCGCGGTCGAGCTGCACGCGCTGCTCGACGAGCTCGGGATCGTCGGATACCCGAAGACGACCGGGAACAAGGGCCTCCACGTCTACGTGCGGCTCGAGCCCCGGTGGGATTCGTACCAGGTGCGATGGGCGGCGGTCGCCGCGGCGCGCGAGCTCGAGCGCCGGCGGCCGGATCTCCTGACGGCCGCCTGGTGGAAGGAGGAACGGGGCGAACGCATCTTCCTCGACTTCAACCAGAACGCGCCGCACAAGACGGTGTTCGGCGCCTGGTCGGTCCGCGCCCGGCTGGGTGCGCAGGTGTCGACGCCCCTGCGATGGGACGAGGTCGAAGAGGTCCATCCCGACGACCTCACGCTCGCGACGCTCCCGGCGCGCTTCGAGGGCGGCGGGGATCCCTGGGCCGAGATGAACGACCACCCCCAGTCGCTCGAGCCACTATTGGAGATGCACGAGCGCGACCGCGCCAACGGGCTCATGGACGCTCCGTGGCCGCCGGTGTACCCGAAGCAGCCCGACGAGCCGCCGCGGGTCGCGCCCAGCCGGGCCAAGAAGAGCTGACGGCGGTCGCGCCTGCGGTGTCAGCGGCGGTGTAGGGCGCGTATCCGACGCGCCCAGCGATCGACGTCGGCGCGGCGCCAGATCTGTCCCGAGAACATCAACCGCAGCGGCGGGGGGAAGTCCTCGCGTTGGGTGAGCTCGCGCGCTTGCGCTTCGGTCACGCGTAGGAACTTCGCGACATCGCAGAGCCGAAGCAGATCCGGTGCCATGGCCACGGCGCGACGGTAGCGACGCGTGCCTCGAAAGTCGCGGATGCTCGCGGTGGCGCGGTCCGGTCAGCGCGGCTCGTCGCGCAGGGCCGCGTCGCGCTGGTCGGGTAGGTCGAGCAACTCCCCGTAGTCGAGGAACGCCCGCAGGGTGTGGCCCCCGTCCACGGCGATGTGCTGACCGGTCACCCACGACGACTCGGGACCGGCGAGGTACCGGATCGCCGCCGCGATGTCGCTGGGCTCGCCTGGCCGCGCGAGCGGCTGACCGTCGACGAAAGCTGCGATCATCTCGGGGTTGTCGAAGGCCGCGGCCGTGGCCGCCGTCCGCGTCATCCCCGGTCGCACCGAGTTGACCCGTACTCCGAGCGGCCCGAGCTCGTCGGCGGCGACACGCACGAGCTGGTCGACGGCGGCCTTGCCGGCGCTGTAGCCGGCGAGGAAGCGGGCCGAGAACGCCGCGGCGGTCGAGGACACCGCGACGAACGAGCCCCCGCCCCCGCGCACCATCGCCCGGCCGGCGTACTTCAGCGCGAGGAACACGGGCCTGACGTTCCGGTCGATTTCGGCGCCGAAGGCGTCGTCGTCGTACAGCAGGACGGGGCGGATCGAACCTCCGCCGGGGATTACGACCGCGATCTGCAGCTGCCGTTGATAGTCCGATGCCGCC
>JAPSGP010000076.1 GCA_031177445.1 Acidimicrobiia bacterium | reverse complement strand
GCCCTCGTCGTACCACCGCGAGACGCGCCGGCGATGGCGGCGGCCATCCGGCAGCTGCTCGACGACCCCGAGCTGGCGGGCAAGCTCCGCGCCAACGGGCTCGACCTCGCGGCTCGTGAGTTCGACTGGGAGCGGCGAACCGACGAGCTGGCCGAGGTGCTCGACGGTGTGGTCGCACGACCCTCGACGCCACCGATCCCGGCCCGCCCCGAGCCGCCGGCCCAGCCCGAGCTCTCGGTGGTCGTGCTCGCGTGGGACAACCTCGTGTACACACAACAGTTCGTCGAGTCCGTCCGCCGGCACACCGACGTGCCGTACGAGCTGATCATCGTGGACAACGGCTCGGAATGGGAGGCGGCGAACTACGCCGAGTCCGCCGCCGACCGCGCCGTGCTCAACCGCGACAACCTCGGCTTCGCGCGCGGGATGAACCAAGGACTGGCGGCCGCACGCGGGTCGTACGTGGCGTTCTGCAACAACGACACCCTGGTCTCGAGCGGCTGGGCGGGGACGCTCCTCGAGACCGCCCGCCGCCACGAACGGGCCGCGATCGTCGTGCCCGCGCTCACGAGCGCCCGCCACGAGCACTTCGTTCGTCGTGAACCGGGCGACGACGTCGAGACACTGCCCCCGTTCTCGGCGCCGCCGCCGGCGGTGGTCTACGTGATGCGAACGGACGTGGTCCGGGCCCTGGGTGCTTGGGGGGAGGAGTACGAGATCGCCAGCGGCGAGGACCTCGACCTGTGCTTCAAGATCTGGACGAACGATCTCGACATCGTCTTCGACCAGCGCGTCCTGGTCGACCACGTGGGCAAGGGCTCGGCCTCGAGGCTCGACGACTGGGAAGGCCTCTGGGCGGCGAACCGGCGGCGCTTCTTCGACAAGTGGATCGGCGAAGGCGAGGTCCCGTTCCTCGGAGCCTGTGAGCCGAGCCGGTTCGCGCGTAACCGGGCGACGGCGCGGGCGGCAGCCGCATGGATGCAGCAGTACTTCAGGATCCGCGACGCCCACCGCCGGCGGCGACTTCGCGTTGCCCGTGAGCGGGCGACGCGGCTCGCTCGGTCCGGATGGCACGGGCTCCGGCCGTACCTGCCGGCGCGAGTGTCGACCTCGGTGAGTCGCGCAGCCCAATCGGCCCGCCGGCTCAGCGCGAATCCGCCATGGCGCCGCCGCCCGCCCCGCGCGGAGCCGTGAGCTCGGCACCGCTCCCGACCTTCATCGTCATCGGTGCGCAGAAGAGCGCCACGCGGTGGCTCCGCACCAACCTCGGCGCGCACCCTGACATCTACACGGCACCGCGCGAGATCTCGTACTTCAGCTCGACGGACCGGTACTCGAACGGGCTCGACTGGTACCGGGCCCAGTTCGCCGATTGGGATGCCGAACCGATCGTCGGAGAGGTCTGTCCGGCGTACTTGATGTGGCGACATCGACCGGCCGCCGTGGCCCAGCGGATCCTCGAGACGCTCGGCACGATTCCACTCGTCGCCATCCTGCGGAACCCGGTCGATCGGGCGTCGTCGGCGCTCTTGCACCACGTGCAGCAGGGTCGCCTGGAGCCGGGCACCGACCTGCTCGACCGGGTCAGGGAGGTGACGCCGGCCCGAGACCCGCTGTGCCTGGTCTCTGGAGGCTGGTACGCCGCCAGCCTCGCGCCGTACCAGGAGCGCTTCGGCGACCGCCTCCTCGTGCTCCTCCACGACGATCTCGCGGACGACGCCCTCGGCGTCTACCGGAAGGCGCTGCACCACGTCGGGGCCGACGACGACTTCGTGCCCCGCGCGCTCGACCAGGTGCGCTTCAGCTATCGCCGCCAGCGTGAGGCCGAGGCGGCCGCCGGTGTGGGCGAGCTCACGGAGCAGGAACGTCGTGAGCTCTACGAGCTCTTCCGCAGCGACGTCGAGGAGCTCCAGCAGATGATCGGGCGTGACCTGTCGATGTGGGATCCCGCCCTGGGTACTGCGTCACGCACCTCATGAGGTCTCGTCAGCTCGCCACGGGACGGAACCGCTGCACGTAGCGGGTCGATGTCTCCGGCGGGATGCGCTTCGACGCCTTCGACACCGTCACCGGCTCGTAGCCGAAGAACTCCATGTACTGCTCCCACTCGGTGTTCACCCGGCGCAGGTCGTCGTCGGTGAACCACTCCGGCCATTCACCGTGCGACTTCGAACGCTCCACTCGACGGAGCCGGTCGCCCACGTCGATGTCGCGCACGAGCCGCATTCCCGACCACGCTTGGAGCGTCTCGAGATTCCCGTCGACGAAGTCCTCGTACTTGACGACGAATGGCGAGTGTCGACGAACGAATTCGATGGGACGGCGCTGCGCCTTGGCGCCCGTGGCCGGGCTGCGGCCCTTGAGGTGGTCGAGTGCGACGAGCAGGTCGTAGAACCCAACGGAGTCGGGGTCGTCGACCTTGGCCCGGAGCAACTCGCACGCCTGCTCGTACTCTTGCGGAAGGTCGAGCTGCTGGTATTCGTAGAATCCGTACAGGAGCCTGCTCACCAACATGTCGCGCGGATCGCGGACGATGAGTACTGTCTTGTCGAATCGCGAGACGTCGACCATCGGATCGTCCAGGTACTGGAGCTTGACCTTCGAGAGCGTGTTCGCAGCGCCGGTGACCTCGAAGACGGTCGCGATCTGCTCCGGCCGGCGGGGTTCGAAGCTGGTGTACGTGTCCGAGGGAAGCGACTGCTGGAGACAGGCAAACAACGCGGTGGTGCCCGACTTCCCTTGGCCAGCCACGAGATAGTGCATCGACTCACCACCGACTCGGGGGCGTCGACAGTAGCGTTTGGCGGGCCGCGATGCTGTTTCTGAGCGATGCGCAATTGGAGCGCGCCCGAACAGATCGCTCGTACCCCCGCGACCGCGTCTTCGCCCAACTGCAGATGGCATGCGACCGGCACCTGAGCGCGTCGCCGGAGCGACTCCGTTCGCTGTCGCCGGTGCGGAACCTCCTGGTCTGGAACGCGTTCATCGGCGAGCTCGGCCTGATGTACGCGATCACCGACGACGACCGCTATCTCCGACACCTCCTGGTGTTCGTGCGAGGTCTCGCACGTGATGGCTGGCGAAGCGTCGAGACGACGGAGCACCTGCACGCCCCGTCCGTGCTCACCGCGCTGGCCGGGATGCACGACCTGCTCGGCTCACGCCTCGGCGCCGAAGACGCCGAGGGCCTGCAGCGGACGATGGTCGCGGTGGCGGAGTTCCTCTGGGACGACCTGCACAGCGGGGCATGGGGGTCACGGGAGCGCACGGTCTGGAACCACAACGTCATCGCGTACTCCGCCATGGGCGTCGCCGCCCTCGCCCTCGACGGGCACCGTCACGCGACTGAGTGGCGGGACGTCGCGACCGAGCGCACACGGCACTTTCTCGAGGTCGGGGTGTCGGCCGCCGGGATGACCCGCGAGGGCCATCACTACTGCGGTTACGTCTTCAAGCACCTCGGCCTCTTTCTCCAGGGCCTGTCGAGCCGGGAGCAGGAGCACACGGTCGTCGCTACTCCGGATCTCACCGCCAAGCTCCATCGAGTGCCGGTCTGGTACGCCCACGACCTCTTTCCCCGAGGGCGATGGCTGCAGAACTACAACGACTCGCACTGGGACCCGCACTCGTCCTTGCTCGGCTTCCTGCTGTCGTTCACGCGATACGAGCCCGACATCTGTGCCGCGGTGTGGAATCGGCTGGTCGGCAAGCCCGGCCGGAAGACGTTCGGCTTCGACTCGCGGTTCTCGTCTCTCGCCGAGGCGATGACATTCTTCCCATCCGGCCCGATCAGGCCGCTGCAGGACCTCGAGCTCGGCGACACCTTCGTCTGTCCCGATGTCGGCTACCTCTCGGCCCGGAACGGATGGAATCGAGAGGCGTCGGTGTTCACCTTCAACTCCGGGCCCCTGGTCGGCCGGATCCACGACCACGCGGACAACAACTCGTTCACCTTCATCGCCGACGGGAGCCCGCTCGTCATCGACTCCGGGTCGGCCAACGATCCCCGCGAAGGCAGCCCGTCGTCGTCACTCGGCCACAACCTGGTGTTCGTCGACGGGGCGGGCGAAGGAACCGCCGGCGCCGGAGCCGGCGTGTCGGGAGCGATCCTCGGGTTCCACCGCGCCGACGACTACGTCGCGGTGGTGGGCGATGCGACCGAGTCGTACCGCGCCAACCCGCACAACCCGGTGCGACACGCGATGCGCCACGCCCTGTTCGTCAAGGCGCCGATCCCCTACCTGGTGACGTGGGACGACTTCGACAAGGACGGGCACGAGCATCGTTACGAGTACGTCGTGCATGTTCCGTCCGGCAACGACGGCGCGGCGTCGACGGCATCGCTCGAGATCGGGACGAACACCGGTGAGCCAGCCGGGCGGTTGTGGCTCCTCCATCCTCGGGACGTGCGTGTGACGATCGAGCCGTTCGAGACGCAACGCCGCCCGCGGGGCCCGTTCAACTGGCACGCCCTGTGCCGCTTCGAGACCGACGCGGTCGCCCCTGGGTTCGTCGCGCTGTACGCGTCCACTGCGGTCACGGAGGAAGGGGAGCCTCAGACCGAGGTCCGTTGGAGCTCGACGACCGTGATCGTGCGTGTGCAATGGAGGTTCGGAACCGATGAGATCACGTTCTCGAAACAGGGCACACGAGAGGCCGTGCAGCTGCCGACGCTGACCCGCAGCACACGAGAGGGAACGCACCCCGCTCTCGAAGGCTGAGCCATACTACGCACCCGATGCGTGGGTTTCGTGATCTCGAGGTGACGCTGCATCCGACGTCCGCCGACCCGGTTCCGACCGAGCCCGACGGATCGCTCCCCATCATGTTCCTGCACCTTCCCCGCACCGCAGGGACGACGATCAAGCGAATGCTGGAGACGATCTTCGGCGCGCCTCGCTCCTTGGTCGACTTGCACTTCTACGACACGTCACAGGAGGACCTGTCGCGCTTCGCGATGATCGAAGGGCACAAGCGGGCGCCGTTCTTCGAACGCGCCTTCGGGCATGCCTGGGTCGCCAACGGGCTCACGATGGTGAGGGAGCCGGTGGCCCGGGTGGTCTCCCAGGCTCGTCACATCCGGGCGCTCCCACACCACCGCGATCACGCGGCGCTCGTGTCCGAGGTCGACGACCCGGCCGCGCTGTTCGATCAGGTCCTCATGCTCAGCAACTTGCAGACCAAGCTGCTCGCGGGGAAGTCGCCTCGGGCCGAGCACGTCGGTGCCGACGAGCTCGAGACGGCGAAGTCGCTGCTGGCGAGCCTCTCGTTCGGGCTGACCGAGTCGTTCCAACTGTCGATGTGCCTGCTCGCCGAGCGCTTCGCGCTCGATCTGCCGAGGTTCGGCGTCCGCGGCGCGTCACCCGAGAGGGGCGACGACGATCTGCGCACCGAGGAATTCCGGGCCGAGGCGCTCGTCCGCAACGATTTCGACGCCGAGCTGTACCGCTACGCCACCGACCTGTTCCAGGAGCGCGTGGAGCGCTACATCACGGCGTTGCTCGAGCTCCCGCTGGGCGAGGCGCGACTCGACTGGTTCCTGCGCTCACAGGTGCGCGAAGTGCGCGAGGTCGTGTACCGGCGGCGCCGGGCGAAGTCGGCTCCCTTGCGGGGGTGGGTCCTGGTCGACGGCCGGCCGGCCGACGCCGTCCTCGTGCGCACCGCGAGCGGGGTCACGCCACTGTGCTGCCGCATCGCTTCGAGCAACGCCAGCCGGCGCACCTCGTCGGTCGCCAACCGGAACGCGGGCGTCGTCGGCCGTGTTCGGCTCCCCAAGGGGACACAGTCGCTCGACGTGATCGCCATCGACCGCACGCGGGGACTGCGGGCGGAGCGGACGTTCGAGGTTCGGAGGACCGACGACGACGCCAAGTCGAAACGCGAGCCGGACCCCGCACCGGCATCACCGGTATCGGGGTCCGTGCCCGTCGTCTAAGGGTTGTAGCTCAGCTCACGCCGGAACGCAGGGGTTGGCTCCGGTCAGCGCCGTCGCCACCTGCGAGATCACGACCTTGATCTGCAGCAGCGGCACCTCGAGCACGAAGGCCGTGCGCTGCTGGTTGGTCGCGGTCGACACCTGCTCGTTCAGGACGAGCTTGGCGATACCGGGGACGTTGACCGGTACCTCATTGGTGATGATCTTCGTGCTGGTGGGGCCGGGGCTGCCGAGCGGTATGCCGGCGAGGTTCCCGTAGAGGTTGACGATCTCTCCTCGGCTGAGGGTCTCGGGCTGACCGTTGTGGCAGCGAGACTTCGAGAGCGCCTCGATCGCCTCGACGGTCACGTCGGCAAGCAACGGGATCTGGATACGCACCTTCGCGACGCGAGCGTGCGCCTTCGGGAAGTGGAAGGGGCGCTCGGGCGGCGTGGTCATGCCCTTGACCGACGTCTTCACGAACCCGACCTCGACCCTGAGGAGGCCTGGGATCTCGATCGGAGACACCAAGTCCGCGCCCTGGGTCGTGCAGTTCTGATTCGGTGGGTTCTGCACCGTGAGCGGGTCGAGGACGCTCGTGCCCGCGACGGTGACCTTCGCGAGAGTCGCCCTGCAGGTCGACGGCAACACCGGCACGGCACCGGCCGGTGTCGCCAGCGGCGAGAACGTCATCGCGCACAGCGCCGCGGTCGCGACGACCGCAAAGGCGCCTGCCCGACCCCTTCTGGATTTCATCCTGACCCCTTTCGACGGTCGCAGGAGCCGCGGCCCCTGTCGAACATATCTTCAGGGTCGCCAAATGCCACCCTTTGCCGCAGTCGGCACAATTCTAACGGTGTCCACGAATGGGTTTCAAGTAAACATCTGTTGCCAAGCCGGGCTAGGGCGCTACTCCGCCTGGCCCGCACCCGACCGACCGCGCACTTTGTCGGCGGCGCGGCGGGCGATGGTCAGGGCACCCTGCGCGACTCCTCGGCGCTGGAGCACCGAGCGCACCCGATCCAGCTGGTAGCGGCCGGAGACCGCCTGCTCGAAGTGGGCTCGCGAGATGTTGGTCGCGGCCACGTTGAGCTCTCGCCCCTCAGGGAACTGCTGGGCGAACTCCGCGCTCACCGGGTGGGGGAGCGGGAGCCCTCGGATGAGGTAGCGGCGCGCGCCGACGATCACGAACGGCGGGCCCGTGGGGCCTTCGAACACCTCCACCGGAGCGCTCTCGATCGACGTCGCCAGCTCCGAGTCGTCGATCGGGCGAGCGTCGCCGAGGAGCCGCTCGAGCGCGGGCACCAGCAGGCCGGCTCGGACCTCCCGCCGGTACTCGCCCTCGATCACGTAGACCTTGCCGGCCGCGGTGCGGACGAGGACCGGCCGGCCACCTCTCGAATGCCGTTCCAGCTGCTCGATCCAGTTCGCGGCGATCGACGCCCGCCGGCCGCCACCGCTGCCACCGCTGCGGGGCGTCCGGTTCGCCGGGGCGAGCAGATCACCGCCGGAGCTGTTCATCGAGGATCCCATACCTCCGCCCATTCCCCCCTCGAGCTGCGCGTGCAGCTGCCGATTGACAGCGCCCATCGCTCGCACCTGCCGGCGCAGCCGGTCGACGTCGGTTTCCTTGGTCAGGCTCTCTTCAGCACTCATGATCGCGCTCCGGCTCTCTGGTACAGGCTGGCGTACTGCTCAGCGTTGTCCTTCAGGGACAGCACACGAGCGGCGCGGGCGCGGCGCGTCGCTCGGAGCACCTCGCTCCGGCAGCCGTCGAGCCGCTCGACCAACTCGTGGATCTCCTCGGGCGCCGTGGGATCGATCGTCCATCCCGCCCCGAGCTCGCGGATCCGCTCGCCCAGCGCACCGTACCCGGCGCCGATGACCGGGAGCCCGGCCACCAGCGCCTCGGTCATCACGTGCCCGAAGGTCTCGGCGTAGGGGCCGGGCAGCAACACGACCTGGATGCCCGCTCGGTGCAGGAGCTCCGGCAGCAACTGGTTGTCGTAGGGGCCGTGCACGTGCAACTCGGGCGACCGAGGGTCCTTGAGCTCGCCGAAGTGGTGGATCTCGACCGATCCCGCCGCGAAGTGGTCGGCGAGATCGTTGGCGACCGCCAATCCCTTTTTCGCCCAACCCCGGCCGACGAACCCGAGTCGGAGCGGTTCGTCGAAGATGCAGGCGAGGTCGGGTTCGGGCTGCGGTCGATCGAGGTCGATCGTCGATCCGTGGGGGATGATCTCGATGCGCGCGGGTTCGGGCTCGTATACGCGCAAGAAGTAGTCGGCCGCGCTCTGACTCGCGAACACCCAGTGGTCGATGTTGTCGAGGGATCGGGTCACGGTGGCGCGGAACTCGTCGAGGAATTCCACCGGCAGGTCTCTGGTCTCGGGAAGGCATTGCCGGCAGAGCGAGAGATCCTCGGGAATGCCACACGGCAGCTGGTTCCGGTAGAGGAGCGAGTGATTGGGGCACGCCAGGTACAGATCCCGCACCGAGCACACCACCGCCCCGGGAAAGTCGGCCAGCGCCTCCAAAGGCGTGAGCGAATGGCCGATGAGGTTCTGGATGTGTACCGCGTCGAACGCGAACACGTCGAGCGCGGTTCGCAGCGCTTCGGCGGCGAGGTCGTCGCGTACCGAGGTCGCGCGCCGTGCACCGCCCGGCAGCAGGAACTCGCGCTCGACCGGCTTCCCGCGGTCGGCACTCCAGAACGTTCGCAGCACGAAGCCGGATTCGACCGGATACAGGATCGAGAAGTCGAACTCGGATCCCAGGGTGACGAGCAGGGCCCGCAGGTGCATCTCGGTTCCGCCGATCTCGCCCGGGGGGCTGTGCAAGAGATGGAGCACGTGCGGGCGCGGCTCGGACCGCTCGTCGAGTCCCAGCTCCAGCGCCGCGAACGGCACACTCAACGGGTCGGCGGCGCGTTCGCGCGCGTTGGCGTCGCGAAAGTAGCGATAGCGGCTGTGCAGCATCGACGACGCGCGGGCCATTCGCTCCGACCGCTCGCTCCCGAAGGATCCGCCACCCCGGTGGTACACGAACGTCGAGTCTTCGACCACGTGTCGCAGGCCCATGCGCGTCGCTTTCAGGCAGAAGTCGACCTCTTCGCCGTAGCCATGACCGAAGGCCACCTCGTCGAAGGGCCCGCACAGATCGAGTGCCCGACGCGTGATGTACATGCAGAAGCCGACCCCGGTGATCACTTCGGGGAGGAGCTGCAGCGACTGCTCGGCGACGAAGGCTGCGCACTCGTCGATCTTCGGGCTCTCTCCCTCCAAGCCGAAGGCGTCGATGATCGACCGCGGCAGCGTGCAGATGGACCCGAAGTTCGTGAGCGGGGTGACGGTAGCGACCTCCGGCCGGGACGCGGCCGCCGCGAGCCGTTCCAGCCATCCCTCCGTGACGACGGTGTCGGCATTCAGGACGACGACGTCGCCGCGGGCGTGACGCAGCCCGCGATTGACGCTGGCGACGAACCCGACGTTGGCGTCGTTGCGGAGCAGTGTGATGGGCACCGAGGCCGGCTCGTGTTCGAGGCGGGCGAGATACGACACGACGTCGGGATCGGGCGAGGCGTCGTCGACGATCAGGAGCTCGAACGCGGCCTCGTGGCCTGCATGTCGGAGCACACTGTCGATGCATCGGCGGGCGTCGTCGGCGCCGCGGTACACGGGCACGACCACGGTGATCCGATCCACGTCAGTCACGATCCCTCGAACCGGGTCCAGCCGATGAATCGGTTCGCCACCGCTTCCGCGGACTCGGGCCCGTACAGCGCGTCGGCGCGGCGAGCCGCCTCGGCCGACCGCCGTTCCCATCGGTGGCGCTCCTGGAGCAGCGGCTGCAGCCGCCTCGACCAGCTGCCCGGCACCTCTTCCTCGTCGACCTGCAGGTCGCGCGACAGCGGGCCGTCGATCG
>JAPSGP010000596.1 GCA_031177445.1 Acidimicrobiia bacterium | reverse complement strand
CCCGCTGGGTCATCTCGTGGAGCGCCTGGTAGGTGAGGGTCCCGGATCGGCTGACGATGCCGACCGGGCCGCCGCCCATGGCGATCTCGCCCGCGGTGATCCCGATGTTGCACTGGCCGGGTGAGATGATGCCGGGGCAGTTGGGCCCGAGCAGCCGCACTCCCGGATGGTCGCGCCGCAGCCGGTTGTAGAACCGCGCCTCGTCGTGGGCGGGCACGCCTTCGGTGATCACGACGATGAACTCGATGCCGCCTTCCGCCGCTTCGAGCACCGCGGACTCGACCCCCGGCGCGGGAATGAACACGCACGACGCATTGGCGCCGGTCTCGGCGACCGCTTCTTTGACGGTTGCGAAGATCGGGATGCCCTCGACGTCGCTGCCCGCCTTCTTCGGGTTCGTGCCCGCGACGACCTGGGTGCCGTAGTCGCGGTTGCGCAGCCCGTAGAACCGACCCTGCGAGCCCGTGAGCCCCTGGAAGACGACGCGGGTGTTGTCGTCGACGAAGATCGCCACGGCTGATCAGCCCCCTCGGGCAAGCTCGACGGCCTTGCGGGCGGCGTCGATCATGGTTGGCTGCGAGATCAGCCGGTCCGATTCGTGGTCGGCGAGGATGGCGCGGCCTTGCTCGGCGTTCGTGCCGTCGAGCCGCACGACGATCGGCGACGCCAGCGCCACTCGCTCCAGCGCCTGCACGATTCCGTTGGCGACCTCCTCGCCCTTGGTGATCCCGCCGAAGATGTTGATGAAGATCGATCGCACCTTGGGATCGTTGTTGATCACCTCGAGCGCGCTCGCCATGACGTCGGCGTTCGCGCCTCCGCCGATGTCGAGGAAGTTGGCCGGGTCCCCGCCGACCTGGCTCACGATGTCGACGGTGCTCATGGCGAGCCCGGCGCCGTTGGCGATGATGCCGACATCGCCGTCGAGGCCGACGTACTGGAGGCCCCTCTCGTACGCCGCCTGCTCGCGCTCGTCGCGAACCTGCGTTGCCTCGTACTCGGCCCATTCGTGCCGGAACTTGGCGTTGTCGTCGAGGGTTACCTTCGCATCGAGCGCGTGCACCCGGCCATCGGTCGTGAGGATCATCGGGTTGATCTCGACGAGGTCGCAGTCGGCGTCGACGTAGCACGTGTACAGCTTCTGGAGGATGTCGACCGTTCCCTCGGTCGCCGCAGCATCGAGGCCCGCCCGTGCCACCCACTGCCGGGCCTCCGCCTCGGACAGCCCGTCGACCGGGTCGATGTGCAAGCGAGCGATCGCCTCGGGCTCGGTGGCCGCGACCTCCTCGATGTCGATGCCGCCGCGAGCCGAGAGCATCCCGAGATGCAACTTCGCCGATCGATCCAGCGTGAACGACGCGTAGTACTCCTGGGCGATGTCGCTCGCTCGCTCGATCCACAGCGTCTCGACGGTGTGGCCCTTGATGTCCATGCCGAGGATGCTCGCCGCGTGCTGACGCGTCTCCTCGGTGTCGTTGGCGACCTTGATGCCGCCCGCCTTCCCCCGCCCTCCGACGTGCACCTGAGCCTTGTGCACGACCGGATGGCCGATGCGCTCGGCGACCGCAACGGCCTCGTCGACGGTCGTCACGGCGTCGCCGCTCGAGACCGGGATGCCGTACTGCGCGAAGAGCTGCTTGCCTTG
>JAPSGP010000314.1 GCA_031177445.1 Acidimicrobiia bacterium | reverse complement strand
CGTTCGCGAGGTCGCGCGCGTGGTCGCAATCAGGGGAGTGTGCGATCGCGGACAGGCCGCCGAGACGGGGATGGAGATGGCCGCCAACCTCGGGCTCGCCGCGCGTGAGATCACCATCGCCGTCGAATGCGCGACCGGCGCTCGATTGCCGCGCGGCGGCGAGGTCACGGCCGCGGTGACGGTCACCATACCCGCGGTCGATCTCCCCGCGATCGGGGGCGTCGGCGCCTGGAGCTGGACCGCCCGCCATCGCGAGCCGATCGACCAGTACCGCAGCTTCGAGCCATGATGTCGCCGGCGAGTCGGAGCGAGCGAGGCACGATCACGCTGTGGGTGCTCGGGCTGTGCCTCATGCTCTTCCTACTCGGCGGCATCAGCCTCGATCTGTGGCGCGCCTTCTCGGAGCGACGCTCGCTCGCCGCCGTCGCCGACGCCGCCGCGGTCGCGGGGGCGTCGGCGCTCGACACTGCCGCCTACCGTGCGGCCAACGCCGTCCAGTTGGTGCCGGCCGAAGCCGAACGCCGTGCCCGCGAGTCGTTGGCGGATCAGCTCGATCGGCGGGCACTGCGCGACGCGCAGGTCCGCGCGTCCACGACCGAGGTCAGCGTGGTGGTGTCGGGCAGTGTGGACTTCTCGCTCCTGCGGATCCTGAGTCCGGAAAGCCGCTTCGAGCTGACGGTCCGGGCGACGGCGCGGCCGGAACCATCGGGATGAGCGCATGACCTGACGCGCGTCCCGCGTCGATGCGGTCGCGTCGCCTCATGGCCTCGGGCGCGAAAGCATGCTAAGTCGACACCGGCAAGTACCGACCGCGTCGAGCTGGGGGCAGCGCGGAATGACCGGTTCGAGCAATCGAACTTGCGGCGAACGGATGCGGCGCACCGGATGCCAGCACCCCTGACCGCAACCGAGCTCTCGGCGGCCGCCTATCTCTCGGGCACCGTCTCGCTGCTCGCCTGCGGGGTCGCGGTCGGATGGGGAACGTGGTCGTTGCGGCGGCTCCTCCTTCCGCAATGGTCCGGCGCCCGTGCTCGCCTCGCGGAGGTAGTTGTCGGCCTCGCCACCGCGATCGGCATCGCGCAGCTCCTGGGCTCGCTCGGTGTCTTCAACCGCCTGTTCATGCTGGTGGCGTGCCTTGGTGCCGGCCTCGGCCTGGGCGCGTTCTCGCGCGCGCTCCGCGCTCCGGGTTCGTACGTTGCAACCGCCAGCGCAGCGGTCGCAGCCGCATCGGCACGGCGACACCGTACCGGCGGTGTCGAGATGCTGGCAGCATCCGTCGCGGTCGCGCTCGTCGGCGCGCAATGGATCTCGCACGTCGCCTATGCCCTTGACCGGGGCATGACGCATCCCGACACGCTCTGGTTCCACGGGCCCTACGCGGCGCGGTTCGTCGGGACGGAGCACATCACCGAACTCCTCGACGGCGTGGACCTGCTGCACGCGTATTCGACGCACAACTCGGAGCTGGTGCACGCGGTCGCAATCCTGCCGTTCGACCGCGACATCCTCTCGCCGTTCATCAACATGGGATGGGCCGCCTTGGCGCTGCTGGCGGCCTGGGTGCTCGGCCGCCGCCGGCGCGTGGAGGCGCTGTCACTCCTCGGTGCAGCCGTCGTACTCGGGCTCCCGATCGCAGCCGCGACGCAACCCGGTCAGGCATCGAACGACATCGCCGCCTCGGCCTTGCTGCTCGCCGCCGTGGCACTCCTCGTCGAGGGAGACCTCGCTCCCGGCCCGACCGTGCTCGCCGCAATGGCGGCCGGGCTCTCTCTCGGGACACGGCTGACGGTAGCGGCGATCGTGGCGTTTCTCTCCCTCGGTGTCGTCGTGTTCGCCTGGCGCAAGCGCCGCGTGGTCTTGGGCGTGACGTGGTGCGCGGTGCTCGCCGTCTCCGGTGGCTACTGGTTCGTCCGCAA
Source organism: Acidimicrobiia bacterium (assembly GCA_031177445.1). Taxonomy (GTDB): domain Bacteria; phylum Actinomycetota; class Acidimicrobiia; order IMCC26256; family JACDBD01; genus JAPSGP01. Next base: position 2,252 of record JAPSGP010000314.1, on the reverse strand, counting down.
CTGGCAGCTGGCAGGAAACCCGTTTCCGTTCTTCGGCATCCATATCGGCCCGCTGGATCTCGACCGGGTGGTGAAGCCGGGCGAGTCCTTCTCGCAGTACTGGACAGATGGGTTCGTCTGGAGGGAGGTGTTCCTGCCGGGGCTTCGCCAGGGGTTGGGTGCGGCGTGGCCCGTCGTACTGGGCGTCGCCGTGGCGAGCGCGGTGCTCGCGTTGTGGCAACGGAACAACTCGCTCGAACGTCTCGCCGGCGCGACCGTGCTCGTCGGTGTCGTGGCGTACATGTTCACTCCCCTCACAGCTGACGGAGGCGGGCTCGCGTTCGCTTTCAACCTTCGGTACTTGATGCCAGCGCTGCTGCTCGGGTTCGCGCTCGGGCCCTGGGCGCTCGAGTCGGTCGACGAACGCGTGCGCGTCGCGGCAGTCGTCGGCGCGCTTGCGCTGCTCGCCGTGGGCGCCACGGCACGGCATCACGAAGGAACGCCCGCGTGGCGAGGCGAAGGGCTGGTCTTCGCACTCCTCTTCGGCGGCGCGGTACTGATAGCCGGACCGTCCGCACGCTGGCTGCGACGCCATCGGCCGTACGCCGTTGTCATCGCGGTCACGACGGTCGTGCTGGGGATCGCGTGCGGGTGGCTCGTCCAACGCCACTACTTGGAGCACCGATACGACGACGCCGGCCTCGCGCTCGATCGGATCTCTGCGATCGTCCGCGACAGGAGCGGCGAACGCATCGCCACGTTCGGCCTGTTCGAGTACTACCCGCTGTTCGGAGCCGACCTGTCGAACGCGGTGGTCCAACCCCGGGTACAGAGCAAGCTGATTCCCATGTCGTGCAGCAGTTGGCGGCGGCTCCTTGCCGACGGCGACTACACCTACGTCGTCATCGGGCGCCAGACGTTCGGGCACCCTGGGCCGTTCGAGCACTGGATCGCCGATGACCCGGCTACTTCGCTCGTCCGACGCGAGGAGGCAGCGACGATGTTCCGAATTCACGGCCCGCTCGATCCGGAGGGCTGTGCTCGGAGCTGAGCCCCGGCGGGCACGGACGAGGGTCCACACTTCGTCCCCTTGTCCCACATCAACCACATGCGTTACATTGAACGACAATTGTGGAAGTACAACGGCGTAACTCTGTGTCGGTGTGGTGCAAGCGGTGCGCGGACCGGTCGCCGGTGCGCGCCCCCACCCGGCTGGGCGAGGTCGCGCTGTTCCGGGAGCCGGACGGCAGCCTCCAGGTCCGCATCCGCCAGGCGCGGGCGGCGCGCCGCGGCGGGCGGCGCGGCCTTCGTCACCGGTCGCAACCGATCTTTCGCGAGGGCTTGGCGGCAGAGTTCCACTGTCACGCGTGCCGGGCCACGCTGACGCTCGCTCGCGAGCGGCTGCAGGCCGCGTTCGCCGCGGAGTGCAAGTCGGTGCTCGTCGGCGCCGACGGCGAGAGCGTCCTCATGTACTTCTAGGTCCACTTCTCGCGCCGCCTGATCAGCACTGAACACCGCGCGCTCACCGTGCCTCGACTCGAGCAACGCGAGCACGTCAGCCGCGCGCGCGTCGGAATTCGCTTGCTCGTCGTCAAGGGTCCGTACGGCGTCATCCTCTCGAACGTCGCGTTGGTGCGGAATCTGCATCGTTGACGACTTCGGAATGATCGGTGCGTGTCGACGCGCGACCGCCCGCGCGCGACCCATGAACACGCCATGATTTCCGGCGACTGACGCGCGCGTAGTGCAACGTCGGTGTCGGGGGGTGCGCATGAGCAGTCGACGCTTCGCACTCGCGCGCGTGCAGCTACCGAACGCAGCGGTCGTCGAACGCCTCCCGGCCGCCCGATCACTCGACGAGCGGATCGACGAGGACCCGCGCACCTCGCGCGCGCGGCGGAGCGCGCCGCGGTCACTTGTGAGTGTGGGTCTGTTCGGCCTGCTCGCGTTCCCGGTCGTCGTCGCGCTGGTCGCGCTGCGGAGCCCTCGCTGGTATCCCGTCTGGGACCAGGCCACGACCGAGATGCAACTGCGCGACGTCGGAACGTTGCATGCCCCGCTCACCGGAGTCGGCGGACTCGTCGGGATACCGCCCGATCCCATGGGCAGCCACCCCGGTCCACTCGCGTTCTACCTGCTGTGGCCGGTCTACGTCGTGCTCGGCGCGACGTCGTGGGCGCTGCAGGTGGCCACTGTTTGGGTCCACCTCGCGGCGGTCGCCTTGACGCTGTGGTTGGTGGCGAGAAGGCAAACCAACGACCTTCTGCTCGGGA
>JAPSGP010000313.1 GCA_031177445.1 Acidimicrobiia bacterium | reverse complement strand
CCTTGGCCTCTTGGGTGGCCGCGAACAACGAGCGGATCTTGTCGAACACGCCGGTGTAGGTGGCGGGGTTCGAGCGCGGCGTCCGCCCGATCGGTGACTGGTCGATGTTGATGACCTTGTCCAGGAGTTCCGCACCTTCGATCGTCTTGTGCCGGCCCGGGACCGTCTTCGACCGGTACACCCGCTGCATCAACGCGTGGTAGAGGATGTCGTTGACGAGCGTCGACTTGCCGCTGCCGCTCACGCCGGTGACGGCGACGAAGCACCCGAGCGGGAAGTCGACGTCGATGCCCTGCAGGTTGTGCTCCCGCGCATCACGAACGGTCAACCACGCGGAGTTCGGCTGGCGGCGCATCTCCGGCACCGGGATCGAGCGCTCACCCGACAGGTACTTTCCCGTGATCGACCGCGGCGCTGCGAGCACCTCGTCGAGCGCGCCGGCGACGATGATCTCGCCTCCGTGCTCCCCCGCTCCGGGGCCGATGTCGACGATGCAGTCGCCGACCCGGATGGTCTCCTCGTCGTGCTCGACCACCACCACCGTGTTCCCGAGGTCCCGCAGCCGCACCATTGTGTCGATGAGGCGTCGGTTGTCGCGCTGATGGAGGCCGATCGACGGCTCGTCGAGCACGTAGAGCACGCCCACCAGACCGCTGCCGATCTGCGACGCCAGCCGGATGCGCTGCGCCTCGCCGCCGGCCAGCGTGGCCGACGATCGGTTCAGCGAGAGGTAGTCGAGCCCCACGTCGAGCAGGAACCGCAGGCGCTCGTTGACCTCCTTGAGCACCCGCTCGGCGATGAGGCGATCGCGCTCGCTCAGCTCGAGCTCGCCGAGGAACGCGGCCGACTTCGCGATCGACAGCTGTCCGAGCTCGAAGATGTTCAGGCCCCCGATCTTCACCGCCAACGAGGCCGGCCGGAGCCGGGCGCCGTCGCACGCCGGGCACGGCACCTCCCGCATGTACCCCTCGACCTGCTCGCGCGCACGATCGCTCTCGGAATCGACGTGTCGGCGCTCGAGCCACGGGATGACCCCCTCGAACGTGGTGGTGTACGAGCGCTGGCGGCCGTAGCGGTTGCGATAGCGGACGTGGACGGACTTGTTCCCGGTGCCGTAGAGCACGGCCTGCTTGTCCTTCTTGCGGAGCTTGCGCCACGGGGTGTCGACCGAGAAGCCGTATTCGTCGGCAACCGCGCCGAGCACTCGATCGAAGTACTGGCTCCGGAACCCCGCCCAAGGCGCGATCGCACCCTCGGCGATGCTCAGGTCGTCGTTGGTGACGACGAGCTCGGGGTCGACCTCGAAGCGCGTGCCGAGGCCGTCGCACCGTTCGCATGCGCCATACGGGGAGTTGAAGGAGAAGTTCCGCGGCGCCAGCTCCTCGAACGACAGTCCGCAGTGCGTGCACGCCAGGTGCTCGGAGAACGTGAGCGTCTCGCCCGGATCCTCACCTTCGCGGGGCACGATCTCGACTTCGGCCACCCCTTCGGCGAGACGCAGCGCGGTCTCGAGCGAGTCGGTGAGCCGCCGTTCGATGCCGTCGCGGCGAACGAGCCGGTCGACGACCACTTCGATCGTGTGCTGCTCGTAGCGGGCGAGCCGCTTGCCGCTGCGGGCGCGCTGCAGGAACTCCGACAGCTCGATGACGTCGCCGTCGATCCGGGCACGGGTGAAGCCCTGGCCCGACAGCTCCTTGAGCAGGCCCTCGTACTCCCCCTTCCGGCCGCGCACGACCGGCGCGAGCACCTGGAAACGGGTCCCGTCGGGCAGCTGGAGCACCCGGTCGACGATCTGCTGCGGCGTCTGGCGGGTGATGACCCGGCCACAGTTCGGGCAGTGCGGGATGCCGATGCGGGCGTAGAGCAGCCGCAGGTAGTCGTAGATCTCGGTGATCGTGCCGACGGTCGACCGGGGGTTCTTCGACGCCGACTTCTGGTCGATGGAGATCGCGGGCGAGAGGCCCTCGATGAAGTCGACGTCGGGCTTGTCCATCTGGCCGAGGAACTGGCGGGCGTACGCCGACAGCGACTCCACGTACCGCCGCTGGCCCTCGGCGTAGATCGTGTCGAAGGCGAGCGACGACTTGCCCGATCCCGAGATCCCGGTGAAGACGATGAGCCGGTTGCGGGGAAGCTCGAGATCGACGTTCTTGAGGTTGTGCTCCCGCGCGCCGCGGATGGTGATGACCTCCGCCATAGGGCGCCAATTCTACCGACGGGACGGGCTCGACGAACGGATGTTCGTCCCAGACGTTCAGCCCCTATGACGGGCCCGGAAGGTCGATGCAGGGCCGCACGATGGTCGACCCGCCGAGCTCCATGTGGGGTGCCGTCTGCGCCGCCGCCGCGGCCGCCTCGATCGAGTCGGCGCGCACGACCATGAAACCGCCGACATCGGGATCGTCGAGCTTCAGGTCCTCCGCCCCATCGCGGCTGACGACCTGACCGTTCCATTCGAGGGGTTGGCCGGCGACGAGCTTCCCCTCCCGGGCAAGTCCGCCCATGTACTCGCCCCACTTCACGCCGTAGGCCTGGGTCTCCGGGTCCGTCGCCTCCGGCTGGGCCGCGCGCCCGACGAAAAGGAAGAGATAGTTGGGCATGAGACGCCTCCGCTTTCTCGGCTCGTCACCGATTTGACCAGTTCTCGATTGCACTGCGCTACCTCCGGGCGCGCAGCTCGTCGCGGATCTCCGTGAGCAGCTCCACCTCCCGCGTCGGCACGGGTGACTGCTTGACGAAGAGCACTTCGGCGGCGCGCACGATGAAGAACAGCGCGGTCCCGATGATCAAGAAGTTCAAGACCGCGGTGAGGAACCGGCCGTAGAAGACCACTCCGTCGCCGATGTCGAACGTGAGGTCGTTGAAGTTCGGCTCACTGAAGATGGCGCCGACGACCGCCATGATGATGTCGTCGACCAACGACGTGACCACGGCGCCGAAGGCGATGCCGATGACGACTGCGACGGCGAGGTCGATGACGTTGCCACGCAACAGGAACTTCCTGAGATCCTCGCGCACGAGCGCACCTCCTGTCAGGAATTCGGACGCACCAGCGTGCCTCGTGAGGCAGGCTGGCGCCATGGACCTTGCCGTCACCGATCGAACACGCCTACGCAGGAAGAAGGAGCGCGGACACTTCGACTGGGCCACGGTGAGCGCCATCCTGGACGAGGGGTTCGTGTGCCATCTCGGGTTCGTCGACGACGGAGGCCCTGTCGTCATCCCGACCGCCTATGGCCGGATCGACCGCGATCTCTACGTACATGGGGCGAGCGCCAACCACGCGCTCCGCACCACCGCGAGCGGGATGGAGGCGTGCGTCACCGTGACGCTCGCCGACGGGATCGTGCTCGCGCGATCAGCGTTCCATCACTCCATGAACTACCGGTCGGTTGTGCTCTTCGGTCGGGCCACGAAGGTCGAAGACGTCGACGAGAAGCGGCGCGCGATGCTCGCAATCGTCGATCACGTCGTGCCCGGTCGCTCGACCGACACCCGTGGCCCCACCGAGGAAGAGCTGCGCGCCACCCTGGTGCTGCGGCTCCCCATCGTCGAAGCGTCGGCCAAGGTCCGCACCGGCGGACCGATCGAGGAACCCGAGGACCTCTCGCTGCCGATCTGGGGCGGCGAGATCCCGCTGACGCTGAACGCGGGCCAGCCCGTCGCCGACGGCCAGGGCGACACCCGGGTGCCGGCGCCGGCCTACGCCGCGGCCTATCGCCGCCCGGTCCGGTAGAAACTCCCCATCGATCCCCTCGGTCTCCGACGGCTGGAGCGGCACCTGCGGCGCCTCCGGCCCCGCGCGCGCCTCCACGAGACGGCTCGACGCACGCGCCAGCAGCAGCGCTACCTCGCCAACCGGCGCGTGCGCCCGGGTGACACCGATCTCATGCGGGCGGTGCGTGAGGGTGACCTCGATCAAGTCATTGGGCGCGCCCGCGCCGGTGAAGCGCTCGACACCCCGAACCGCGACGGTCAGACCGCCCTGCACCTCGCCGCGACCCTCGGCCGGCCCGAGATCGCGGGCTGCCTCCTCGCGCATGGTGCAAGTCACGAAGCCTTGGACGGACGCGGGCGAACCCCGCTGAGCCTCGACGTCACCGACATCACCGTGCTGCACTCGATCCGTCAGCACTACCAGCGGTTCCCCTATCCGGAGGTCCGACCCGAA
>JAPSGP010000312.1 GCA_031177445.1 Acidimicrobiia bacterium | reverse complement strand
CAGACCGACGACCGCGACCTGCGCGGGGAGATCGGGCTCGATCGGCCACACGACGAGCGCCGCGACTGCGATCGCCACGCCGCCGAGATACGGGACCTCATGGCTGCGGAGCTTGGCCGGGCCGGGGCGGTCGACGAACCCGGTGGACAGCGCGACCCGGCGGAGCACGATGGACAGGAGGAACGCCGTGAGCCCCGTCGCGACGAACGCCATGGGCCACCACGCGACCACTCGCTCCCGTCCTCTCCCTCCGCCCGCAGGGGACGGTGCAAGCTACCAGCTGCCCATCCCGGTCGACTCCGTTGGATCCGAGTGTTCACCTCGGCGCCAGAAGAGGCTAGTTGCTGGGTCCCCGCAGGTGGGTGACCTCGGAATGGTCAGGTGCGATCCGCCGCCTCGGCGCGGACGCGACCGGTTCGGCCGGCTCTTCGACTGCCGCCGGCTCGGGCGCGGAGCCGCCGATGCGGACCGCAGCGGCGAGTAAGCCGATCGTGATGGCGGCGAGGAACGATTCGGGCTGGGCGCCGAACAGCGGGTTGTCGTTCCACCACACCACGAGCAAGAGCAGCACCAGGCTCAGGAACCGCGCGTTGCTCGCCCACCAGGCATCGTGGGCGAACGCGCGCAACGCTCTCCGCACGATCCTGGTCATTCCGAACAGGACCCACAGCAGGACCGCGCAGCCGAGGAGGCCGGTCTCGGCCAGGAACTGGACGTACATGTTGTGAACGCTCGTGATGCCCGATCCCGCCTCGGAGTAGGTGCGGAGGTCGCCGAAGCGCTCTTCGACCGCTTCGACGACGCTCGGGGCGTTGATCACGCCATCGGTCGAGCTCTGCTGCCATCCGACGCCGACCAGGGGATGCGCCCGGAAGATCTCGAGCCCCGCGTATCCGACGCTGAGCCGGATCGCGGCCGAGCTGTGCTCGAAGCCCTTCGAGCCGGGGAGATCGACGGGTCGGAGCGCGCTCACGACCGCGAACGCGAGTACCGCCGCCGCGACCAGGCGGCCCCACGTCCGCAGCGCGGCTTCGCTGCTGTGCGTCGACGTGGCTCGATGAGCCGACCACGTCCCGACGCCGCCGAGGATGACCGCGATCGCGGTGCCGGTGATCGAGGCGATCGACTCGCACAGGCCGAGCCCGACGAGGCCGATGCCGGCGGCCGCGAATCGCGTCAGCCGGTTCGGGAGCACCGACGCGTGGAGGCCGGCGAGCACGAGCACGCCCGCGATCAATCCGTACGCGTTCGGCCCGCCGAACGCGTCGGCGCGCCCGCCGGCGCCGAGCAACACCTGATCGACGGCGCCGTACGCGACCGCACCCATGGCCGCCACGATGAGCGCTCGGAGAAAGAAGGTGAACTCGCGCCGGTCGTGCAAGGCGGCCGATGTGAGCCAGATCAGCAGCGCGGTGATGACGAGCCGGGCCCACGAGCCGAGTGATCGCTCGAACTCCGAGGACGCGGTCGCGGAGACGTAGAAGGTTGCGACACCGGTGACAGCGAGCAACGCGACGATGTACTTGGCCGCGTCAATCGATGCCGGCGGCCGGGCGCGATCGAAGAGCACCTGCGCCGACAGGATCACGAACGGCAGGTCGAGCGCTCGGATGTCGAGCGACCCCGCGTGCACGACGACCGGGTTCCACCCGAACATCGCCAGCCCCCCGAGAAGCGCGAGCGTGATCACCGGACGTCGGGTCGCGAGCCATCCGGTGAGCGCGAGCGCGCCCGCGGTCTCGGCGACGCTCGCCGACGTGTCCGTTACCCGCAACGCGATCTGGGCCACGACCAGGGCCATGCCGACGACCAACACGGCCCAGACCGCACGCCGGCGGGCCCATTCAGTCATCGATCGCCCCTCACGCGCCGACGAGCTCGAGCGTCATCGATGCCATCCGTCTCGACAGTGCGGCGAGGGAGAACTCCCGTTGGAAGAGCTCGTGCCCGCGGCAGGCAATGGCATCTGCGGTCTCGGGACCGTGCCGCAGGTCGGCCAGCACTTCGGCCAGCGCGATGGGCTCCCCCGGCGGGCACATCCGGCAGTCGACGCCGTCGGTCAGCGCCTCCCGCGCCGCCGGCGTGTCGGCGGTGACGACCGTCCGCGCCATCGCAAGCCCGTCGAAGACCTTGTTCGGGATGACGCGCGCCGCCTTCGGCGTCACGCCGAACACCCCGAGGCACACGTCGGTGGAGGCGATGAGGGCAGGGAGAGCATCGTACGCGACGTGCTCGGCAACGAACCGGATCGACCCCACGCCCAGGCGATCGGCGAGACGGCGAACGCCGGCGTAGGTCTGCCCGTCGCCGATCATGGTGAACTCCACTTCCTCGCCGGCGCGTTCGAGCTCGTGGGCGGCCCGGACGACGCTCTCGGCACCGTGCAGCGGGATGTACGAGGCGTAGAACAACACCCGGAACCGGCCGTCCTCTCCACGCGGCAGCGGCCGCATGATCTCGTCGTCGGAGCCGACGAAGGCACGCGCGAACCGTGTGCCGTGACCAGCGATCCGTTCCCGGAAGTAGGCGATGTGCGTGTCGGTGTCGAGGATCACGAGGTCCGCGAAACGGCAGGCGAAGCGATCCTCGAGGTGGTATCGGCGGGCGGCCACCCCCCGAGGCCGGACGACCTCGCGATCCTCGACCGCGGTCTCGTACAGCGAGACCAGCGCGTCGAACACGACCGGCACGCCGCGGCGAGCTGCAAGTCGTGCGACCGGCACGTCCGCATGACCGGGAAATCCCACGAGCACCAGGTCGAAGTGACGGCCACGAAGCGTTCGTGCCAGCGTCGGTGCCCGGGCCGGGAATCGGCGTCGGTCCGACAGGTCGACCACCTCGGCGCCGGCGCGCCGCAGCGCCTTGGCCATCAAGCGGTTCCGGGCGTACGCGGGGTCGTGGTGGCCGACGTGGGCGACGACCAGCCCGTCGAGGGGACGTTCCGCTTCTGGCGTCACCGGACGAGGATCTCGCTCGTGAGGCGCTCGATGAGCCGATCGAGCGAATGATGGTCGACGACCGCCTGCCGCAGCCGTGCGCCCAGCTCCGCCCGCTCCAAGTCATCGAGCTCGGCCACCGCCCGCAACGTGGCCACGAGCTCGTCGGGACCGCCGCGTACGAGCAGCTCGGCGGCGCCGGCTTCCTGGAAGAGGGGCCGGAACGATTCATTGGTCGTCACGACCGGGGTGCCACAGCTCATCGCCTCGAGCACCGCCTTGTCGAACCCTCCTCGCGGGGTGAGGTTGACCGCAACCGACGAGTCGCGCAGCACTGCCGGCAGCGCGTGCCGCGCCATGGGCCCCGCGAACTCGACCGCGCCGTCGAGGCCCGCAGCTGCGACTCGCTGCACGAGCCGGCGAGCGTAGGGCTCGTCGGCGGGCGCGACCGGGCCGACGAGCGTCACGTGCAGCTCCTTTGCGAGCTCGTGCGAGAGCCGCTCGGCCGCGTCGACGAGCAGCTCGAGGCCCTTGATGGGAGCGATGCGCCCCACGCTCACGATGCCGAACCGACCTGCGGGCTCGCGCGCCCCTTCGGCTGGGACGAAGCGCGCGGTGTCGATTCCGTGCCCGGTGACGACGAGCTTGCTCGTCGGCACGTTGACCGATTCGGGTGAAGCGGTGGCCACGACGTCGGCCAGCCGAACCGCGACCCGCAGCCTCTGGGAAGTGGCGGGATGCGTGTACCAGAGGGTGAGCGGGATGCGGCGCAGCCGGAGAAGCGGGGCTGCCATGACCGCGAACAGCGGCATCATGTGGGCGAAGCACGCGTCGTACCCGCGGAGCCAGTGCAGTCGCCGCAGGACGCGGTAGAACTCGACCGCGCGTCGAGGCTCGCTGTACCCGCGTTCCTTGCCGACGGAGTACACCCTGACGTTCGCCGGCACGGCGATCCGCCCCGACCGCATGGTGACGACGTCTACCTTCGCAACGCGCGCGGCCAGGGCACGGATCCAGTCGTGGGTGAACGCCAGGATGGGGTCGTCGGCATCAGTGGCGAGGTTGAACAGCAGCAGGTTCACCGGCGGATCCACGCTGCGAGACGAGCGACACCGGCGTCGTACTCGCCGGCGGGATCCCGTTTCAGTGCGCGCCGGCGCGCCTCGCGACCCATCTCCGCGGCCCACTCTGCCTCGGAGAGCAGCTGCACCACCGCGTCGGCCAGCCGGGGCGGATCGTCGGGCGGCACGAGCAGCCCGGTCACCCCGTG
>JAPSGP010000595.1 GCA_031177445.1 Acidimicrobiia bacterium | reverse complement strand
CACGACATCGCCGCAGTGGGGGCCGACAACAGCGCTGTCGAGGCGATCCCGTTCGACCGCGACGTCTTCCTCGGCGTCCACATCGAGCTGCTAGTAAAGCTGGGCATCCCGCTCATCGAGCACCTCGTGCTCAGCGAGCTGGCGCGCGACGGCGTGCGCGAGTGCCTCCTCGTGACCGCGCCGCTGGTCGTGACCGGCGGCATGGGCAGTCCCGTCAACCCGATCGCGATCGCCTAACACCGTCGCCGGCTCAACATAAAGGTCGATCGGCCTACAGGCCGAAGACAGCGCTCATCCCATGTAGACGCCGCCGTTGGGCCGGAGCACCTCGCCGGTCATGAACCGGGAGGCGTCGGCAGCGAGGAACAGCATCGACCACGCGATGTCGTCGGGCGTGCCGATGACCCCGAGCGGCGACTGACTGCCCCGTAGCGTGATCATCTGCTCGCGCGCGTGCGCGTCGATGGACCCGTCGGGTTTCGTCCAGGTACGGCTCGTCATGGGCGTCTCCACGAACCCGGGGGCGACGGCGTTCGCGCGGATGCCCTTCGCTCCGAGCTCGGCCGCGACCGTCTTCGTGAGGTGGATGACGCCCGCCTTCGTCATCGCGTACACCGAGAGCGTCGGTGCCGGCATCTCGCCGCCCGCCGACGCCACGTTCACGATCGATCCCCGCCCGGCCGCTGACATGACTCGGCCCGCTGCCGCGCACCCCCAGTAGACGCCCTTCAGGTTGACGGCGACGACCGCGTCGAGGTCCTCCTCGGTGGTGTCGACGAGCGCGGAGCTCCGGATGATGCCGGCGACGTTCGCCCAGACGTCGATCCGTCCGGTCGCCTTCACCGCCTGCCGGGCGAGCTCGTCGACCTCGGCCTTGACCGACACGTCGGTGAGCACAACGACGGCGCCGTCGATCGCCTCGGCGGTCTCCTCGAGGCCGTCCTCGGCGCGATCGGCGACGACCACCATGGCGCCGGCACGGGCGTAGGTGATCGCGGTCTGCCGGCCGATCCCCTGCGCCGCGCCGGTCACGACCGCCGTCCGCCCGTCGAGCGAGAACGCCGCCTCCACCTCGGGGTGCAAGCGGGCGCGCTGCTGGGCAACCTGGGCACGCAAGCCCGAGATGAGGTCCATCAGACCGCGGCGGCAGCGCCGACGCGGTGGCCGCGCCGCTCGAGCTCCGGCATCACATGCTGCGCCAGCAGCTCGAGGTTGCGCATCACCCGGTCGTGCGGAAGATCACCGAACTGCACGTACGACAGCAGCTGGTCGACGCCGACCGACTCGTAGCGGAGGATCTTCTCGAGGCACTCCTCGGGCGTCCCGATGATGATCATGTCCTCGTTCTGGTAGTGCGCGACTGGCACCTCGCCGTTGATGACGGGCTCGAGGAGCGGGAACACCGCCTTCTGCTCGGCCTCGGTGAGGTTCGGCAGCTCCCATTGGAGCGTGAACTCGGCGAGGTGGCGGTACCACCAGTTCACGGCCTCCCACAGGCCGTACGCCGCGGCCTCATCGGCGTCTTCGTAGCAGTGCACGAGCGTGTAGACGCCGACGCGGTCGTTCCTGATACGCGTGAGCATGTCGTCGGGTCGGGCGACAGCCTGCGCGCTGCGGTACTGGCGGATGTGCTCGGCCATCTTCTCGACAGGCTGTAGCAGCGCGAAC
>JAPSGP010000311.1 GCA_031177445.1 Acidimicrobiia bacterium | reverse complement strand
GTAGCTCACCGCATCTGTGTCAGCGCTCGTCGCCGGCTGGGGCTCTTGCAAGGCCAGGGGTACGCGCTCGAGATCTCGGTAGAGATGAGCCAGGAGATGGAGCACATCCCACGGCGGCAACCGCGTCGGCCGGGCGAAGTCATCCTCGGGCAAATTCCCGAGCAGCCGAGAGATCGCGCCGCACTGGGAGCGCAACGCTTTGCGAACGGTGCCGAAATCGAGCTTCATGCTTCAGCGCGACGCCCGGAACAAGGGCAGGCGTAGCCCCGGCTCCACCTCGGTGATCGTCACTTCGACGGGCATCCCGACGGCAACTTCGTCCGGCGGGCAGTCGACGACGTTCCCTACGACGAAGACGCCCTCTTCGAGCCGCACGACCACCGCGGCGTAGGGCGTACGTGATGCGAACGCGGCCAGCGTCGGCGGGTGGATCACCGTGGACGCCCACACCTCTCCCCGCCCGGACGCGGGAACCCAATCCCCCGCCGTCGACCCGCACGCGGCGCAGATCGGGCGCGGCGGATGCCGATGCGTTCCGCAGTCGGCGCACCGCTGGATGCGCAGCTCTCCCGCGGCGACGTTCGCCCAGAACCGGAGGTCGTCCTCTGCGACAGGATCGGGACGCGGGTACGCCGCGCTCACCGATCGGCTCCGAGCAGGACCGCACCGGACGGGTCGCTGATCGCGCCACACACGAACGCGAGCTCGGCGCCGTCTACTTGGCTGCACGCGGTGCCCCGCAGCTGGCGCACAGCTTCGGGCAGGTGGTTCACGCCGTGGATGAAGGCCTCGCCGTTCGATCCGCCGTGAGTGTTCACGGGTAGCGCGCCGTCGGGCCATCGCGTCGCGCCACCTTCGATGAACGGGCCGCCGGCTCCTCGCTCGCAGAAGCCGTACTGCTCGAGTGCGAGTGGTACCGCGATCGTGAACGGCTCGACGATCAGCGCGACATCGACGTCTCCCGGCGTCACACCCGCTTGCGCGAACAACCTGCGGCTCGCACTCACGGCTCCGCCGGCGCGTTCGCCGAACGCAGCGGTCGTCCCGAAGAACTCGCACAGCTGCGTGTGGATCGGGGCGCCGTATTGCACCTGCGCGAGTACCGATACGGCTGGGTGGCGCAGGTCGCGCGCTCGCTCGAGCGAAGTCACGAGGACGGCAACCGCGCCGTCGTTCTCGAGGGAGCAGTCGAACAACCGGATCGGGTCGGCGATGGGGCGAGACGCTCGCCAATCGTCGAGGGTGATCGGGTTGCGCATGATCGCGTCAGGATTTCGGCTCGCGTGGAATCGCTGCGCGACCGCCTGCATCCCGAAGTGTTCGGCGCGCGTGCCGTACACGTGCATGTGCCGGCTTGCGATCAGTGCAAACTCGTGCGCCGGAGCGGCCACCCCGAACGGATGGTGCCACTGCCTCGAGTCACGCAGCCGGTCGCCTGCCTTCGCCCATGGCCGACCGCCCTCGTTGGGATCGTCGCCATAGGACGCTGCCTTGGAGCGACTGCGGGCTCGGAACGCGACGACACATTCGGCGACCCCGCGCTCGACGGCGAGCGCGGCGATCCCGAGGATCGACGCCGCGCCGCCGCCACCTGACGGTGTGCGCGCCATCAGGCGCAGGTCGGGAATGCCCAACACCGTCGCGAGATCGACCTCGGCGACCTGTTCGACGTGGTAGCTGACCAAACCGTCGATGGCAGTGACGCTCAACCCCGCGTCCTCGCAGGCAGCTTGGATCGCCTCGCACGCGAGATCGAGCTCGGTGCGACCCATGTCCTTCGCGTAGGTCGTTTGGCCGATCCCCGCCACCGCAGCCCGCGTCACGTCTCTCGAGCCCTCGACTGACGGTTCCGCTTTCCCAACTCCTCTGATGTTCCGCTCACGACGTCCTACGAGACCAGCGCGTCGAGGTATGCCCGCACCGCTCCTGGATCGCCGCTGTCGTCACGCACGCCGATGTAGCGGTCCGGACGGACCCCCAGCACCGTCACGCCGACGACTCCGAGCTGCGCGGCCACCGATTCATCGATCCTCCCGACTGGCGGGCCGCCCGGACGGGTGCAGAAGCCGAAGACCGCATCGACCACCGCGCCCGAAAGTCCCTCGAGCTCCGTGACCAGCTTGCCAACCCGGCCCGTCTCCGCCTGCGGACCGCGGAGGACGATCAGCGTGTGGCCCCGACGATGGGTGAGCTCGTGGAGCGGCCGCGGATCGCCGTCCACGGGTTCAACGTTGCCGGTATCCGGCAGCAGCCGGCCGGGTCCCACCTCGGAGCCGTCGTCGCCGGCTACCGCCCGCGACCTCGGGTACGAGCGGTCGATCTCCGCGGCCGCCGCCGCCTCGTGGTGCGCCAGGTCCGGGTCGGCATAGGTCCGGCGAATATCGGCATCACGTTCGGCTCGCTCAACGGCGTCGGTCATCGCCTGCGCGATCTCCACGGCGGCGCCGGATGAGACGACCCGCTCGGCGACCGGGCGCCGCTCGGCCTCATAGGTGTCGAGCAGGCCGACGCCCGCCGTTCCGCGATAGACCAGCGCGAGCTTCCAGCCGAGATTGAAGGCGTCCTGGAGACCAGTGTTCATCCCGTGGCCCTCCTCCGGCGTGCAGGCGTGGTCGGCGTCGCCCGCGAGCAACAGGCGGCCGGATCGATAGCGAGCCGCAACCCGGGAGTGACACTGAAACCTCGTCGGGTTTTCGATCTCGGCAAACGCGACCCCGGGCTGGTATCGCCGGATCACCTCACCGGCTTCGGCGACGAGGTCGCTCGTGTCGGAGGTCGGCCGCAGATACACGCGCCACCGTCGCCCAGGCAAGGGACTGAGGATCACCGGCGGGACGTCGAGGTGGGGGAAGACGACGTCGTACTCGTTCTGCCACCCCTCGATGGTCGCGTCGAAGACCGCCCATTTCGCTTTGGTTTCGGCGCCCGGGAACTCGATCCCGGCCGCCTCGCGAACAGCGCTGCGAACCCCGTCGCATCCGACGACCCACGGCACGACGACCTCGCGGCGCTCTCCGTCACGTTCGAGCGTCGCCGTCGCCGCGTCGTCGCCCCGTACCAGACCGATCAAACGCGTCAAACGAGTGACCGTACCGCCCTCGGATTCGAGAAAGTCGGTGAGCACGGACTCGGTGACCTCCTCGGAGAGTCCGATGTCGAACCCGTAGCGGCTTCCACTCGCCCCGAAGTTCAGCTCGCCCAGGACCTCGCCATCGGACTGAAACCGCGCCGCCCGGGTCCGCACGCCCTGGGCGAGAAGCCTGCCCTCGAGCCCGAGCGCTTCGAAGATCTCCGGCGACCTCGCGTGCACGACCGTCGCACGGTCCCAGCCCCGAGGCGCGTCGAGCGCGTCGATCAGCAAGCACGGCACGTCGCGCCGCTACAGCTCCGCCGCCAGCAGCAACCCCGTCGGGCCTGCGCCCACGACGAGCACCTGCGGACCCGGATTGCTCATCTCAGGCACCGCGCCGTCGCCTGCAGTTCATCGCGATCCCACTCCTTCTGCCGCGAAACCGTGCTCGACGGAGGCTACGGCGGGCGTGTCATGGCTCGACATGTGAACCTTCGACGGCGCGGGGTCATCGGATCAACCGGTCTGCAGGCTGGCGTAGGTGCGCCGGGGGGCCAGGAGCACGGCTGCTCGTCGCTCCTCGGCCATGACTCGGTCATAGGTGTCCCAGTCGTCGTGAGTACCCCCAGCAGCTCGAAAGATGTCGCGCAGCAACAGCCTGAGGGCTTCGGGGTCGACGTCGGTATGCGGGTCGTCGGGACCGATGATGTCCACGGTCCCCTCGACGGTCGCCCATTGCCAGCCGGCCCTGGCGACGATCGTGGCTCGGGGATCAGCCCGCAGGTTGTGCAGCTTGCGGGCGCCCCCGGTGGCGACGAGCCCGACCACCTGGGCGCCGGTCAGCGGGTGTTGCACGACTCCGGCGTTGACGACCGACGCCTGGATACTGCCATCGCCACGCAGTGTGCCCAACACGCACAGCCCGTGATCGAGAGGCACGAGCTCAGCGAAGGCGGAAAGATCGCTCTCCATCGGATTCCTTCCGGTTCGGCCAGGGACGTTCCGCTCCCGGCTCCGTTCACGCTTGGAGTGCAGCCAAAGGTACGTTCCGTTGGCCGCATCGCATCCGATGACGGAGATGTTGTCGGGCGCCTCGCCCCGCTACGAGCCGTCGGCGCGCTCGAAGTCTTCGAGGTCGAACAGCA
>JAPSGP010000310.1 GCA_031177445.1 Acidimicrobiia bacterium | reverse complement strand
CGCGCCGACTACCCCCGCGACGAAGAGGCCGCCGGCGCCCTCACCGCCGCGCTCGAGGACCAGGGCTACGAGGTCACCGAGGAAGTGGTGCTCCCGTGCGAGGGGAACCAGTGCCAGCAGATCGACGTCGGAGTCCAGCGTCTGATGTCGGCAGGCGTCGATGGGGTGTTCTCGCTCCTCGGCGTGCTCCCCTACCCATCGTTCGTGGGTGAGGCGGGCGCGCAGGGGTACGAGCCGCAGTGGTTCTCGTCCGATTTCGAGAACCAGGTGCTCGAGACCACCGCCAACTTCTTCGAGGGCAGCCACGAGCCCTACGACGGCGCCCTTGGTGTGACCACCTCACTCGACGACGTCGAGGTCGACGAGCCCCGTCAGAGCTGCAACGACCGCTTCACCGAGGCCACCGGGATCGAGTACGAGTTCGACACCGACGCCTGGCGGGCGGTGGGGAACGCGTGCGAGATGCTCTACCGCATCGTCGACGTCATCGACCAGATCGACGAGGACGGCGAGCCGCTCAACCAGGCGACGTTCATCGAGTACATGGAGCAGGTCGAGGTGGTGAACGGCGACCGGCGGGGCCAGTTCGGCCCCGGAAAGCACGACGCCTACGACGTGCTCGACCTCAAGCGCTTCTCAGCGGAGTGCATCTGCTGGGAGACGGTCGAGGGCAACCGCCGCGTCGACGAAAGCTGACGCTCGCCTTGTTTGTGCAGAAGCACCAACTGGGCGACGCGTTTGTGCACAAACTAGGCAGTTACGGCGTCTCGGCCGCGGGGTGGGCGGCCCCGCTGCGGGCGCCACTCCGAGCGATGGCGCGCTCGTCGGTCCCGAGGTACGACGCGATCACGGCGGGGTCGTGGCGCACGTCGCGTGGTGACCCCTCGGCGATGATGCGTCCGGCTTCGAGGCAGTAGACGCGATCGGAGATGCCCATGATGAAGGGCATGTTGTGCTCGATCACGAGCATCGACGCTTCGAGCTCGTCGCGGATGCGGCGCACCAGCGGGGCGAACGCCTCCGTCTCGCGCTGGGCGACGCCCGCGGTGGGCTCGTCGAGGCACAGCACCCGGCTCTCCAACGCCACCAGACAGGCGAGCTCGACGATGCGGCGCGTACCGGTGGAGAGCTCGGAGACCATGGTGTCGCCGTAGCGCCCGAGCCCGAAGAACGCGATGAGCTCCTCTGCCTCGGCGCGCTTGGCGCGCTCGCCCCGCCGGGCGCTCGGAAGCGAGAGCAGCGTCGCCGGGAGCGTGGCGCGGTGGCGGGCCTCCAGCGCCACCTGCACGGTCTCGCGCACGCCGAGGTCGGGGAACAGCTCGGGCGACTGGAACGTGCGCCCGAGCCCGAGGCGGGCGCGCCGGGCGGGCGAGAGGCCGGACACGTCGCGCCCCAGCACCTCGACGGTGCCGCTCGAGCGGACGAACCCGCCGGCCGCGTTCATGAGCGTCGACTTGCCGGCGCCGTTGGTGCCGATGAGCCCGACGACCTCGCCCGCCCGCACGTCGAGGCTCACACCGTCGACGGCGATGCGCCCGCCGAAGCGCACCCGGACGTCGCGCGTGCGCAGGGCGACGCCGTCGGCCACCGCCGCCCGCTCCTCCCTCCCCGTCCGCACCGTGACGGGGAGGGGCGCCTGCACGTCCTTGGCGGTGGCACGCTCGGGCAGGCGGCGGGCGAGGAGCTCGTAGCCGGCGTCGCGGGCGCGGTAGACGAGCTCGATGAACCCCCCGGGGAAGTAGAGCAGCAGGATGAGGAGACCGGCGCCGCTGGTGAGGAGACGGGCCTCGGCGGCGTTGTCGAAGAAGGTGGGCAAGCCGATCACCCACACCGCGCCCATCACCGCCCCGGCAACCGACGAGAGCCCGCCGATCACGGCCATCGCCACCACCCGCAGCGAGTCATCGGGCGAGAACGCGTCGGTGCCGAACGTCTGCAGCAGCCCGGCCAGAAGCGCGCCGGCGGCCCCGGCCATCCCGCCGGCGACACCGAAGGCAATGAGCTTGATGCGGGTGGGCGAGATCGTGAACGCGGCTGCGCCCTCGGGGTTGTCGCGCACCGCTATCATTGAGCGGCCCAGGCCGCTGCGCCGGATGCGCACGGCCAGCACCAGCATCACCACGAGCACCGCCAGGCACAGGTAGTAGTAGGTGCGCTGGGGGACGAGGGAGAAGCCGTCGCCCCAGCGCGGTCGGCGCATCGTGACGATGCTGTCGCCGCCGGTGAACACGTCGAGGCGCAGCAGCCAGCTCGCCGTCATCACCGCGAACGCGAGCGTGGTCACGGCCAGGAACAGGCCCCGCACGCGCAACGCGGGCGCGCCGACCACGAGCGCGGCGACCACGGTGAGCACCGTGGCGAGCGGTACCGCGAGCTCGAACGCCACCCCGTTGCCCACGAGGGACGCGGTGGTCATGGCGCCGAGCCCGACGAACGCGAACTGCCCGAGGGACAGCTGGCCCGCCCACCCGGTGAGCACCGTGAGCGACAGGGCCACGATCGCGAACAGGAGCATCCGGCCGTAGAGGAAGTGGCGCGACGCGGTGTCGATGACGACCGGCAGCAGGATCGCCACGACCAGCACGATCGCGGCGGCGGCACGGTTGGTGTTGCGGACGACCCAGTGGTCGCGCAGGCGGGCGGGGACGGGACGGGTGCGGGGCGCGAACGACCACGAGCTCGCCTTGTCCTCGCCCTGCGACGCGCGCGCGATCGCGAGGACGGCGACGAGGACGACCACGAACAGGACGGCGTCGATGAGGCCGGGCTGGTCGGGGTAGTTGAAGAAGAGCAGGGCCTCGGCCACGCCGATCACGATCCCGGCGACGAGCGCGACGGGCATCGAGGTCATCCGGGCGACGAGCGCCGCCGCCAGCGCCCGGAGGAGGAGGGAGGGGCCGAGGGCGACGGCGGCGACGGTGGTCCCGCCCCGGAGCGGCGCCACGAGCACGGCGGTGACGGTGGCGAGGACGCCGGCGAGCGTCCACACCAGCGTCGACATGCGCTTGACGCTGATCGCCGAGGTGCGGGCGGCGTCGGGGTTGGCGGCGGCGGCGCGCACCGCGGCGCCCCAGCGGGTGCGTTCGAGGAAGAAGGCGAGGACGAGGGTCATCGCGGGCACGATCACCAGGATGAGCAGGTGCTCGCTGCGCACGAGCACGCCGCCCACCTCCCACGTCGAGCGGAACGCCGTCGGATAGCGCCCGAAGGTGTCGAGGTCGGGCAGGAGGAACTGGAAGAGGAAGATCAGCTGGGCGGCGCCGAGGGTCGCCACGAAGAGGATGACCCGCGGTGCCCGGAACAGCCGGCGCACGATCACGAGCTCGATCACCGCGCCGAGCACGGCGCCGACCACGAGCACGGCGCCGAGCGCGACGAAGAACGGGACGTCCCAGTTGATCACCATGATCGCGAGGAGGGCGGCAGCGAACGCCCCCATCTCGCCCTGGGCGAAGTTGATGACCCGCGCCGAGCGGTACACGAGCACGAGCCCGACCGCGATCACACCGTAGCTCATGCCGGTGACCACGCCGTTGAACACGAGCTGCTTGTTGACCGTGAACTCGAGCGCGAGGGAGGAGGTCACGTCAGCCTCCCTCTCCGCCCAGGAACACCGCCCGCACGAGGTCGTCGCGCTCGGCGAGCTCGGCGGCGGGACCCTCGAAGCGCACCTGCCCCTTCTCGAGGAAGATCGCCCGGTCGGCGATCGCCAGCGCGACGTTGAGCGACTGCTCCACGACGATCATCGTGACCCCGTCGGCCTTGAGCCGCTCGACCACGCCGAGCAGCGCCTGCACCACGGTGGGGGCGAGGCCGAGCGACAGCTCGTCGACGATGAGGATCTCGGGGTCGTGCACGAGCGCCATGGCGAGGGCGAGCATCTGCTGCTGGCCGCCGGAGAGGTTGTCGGCGGGCTCGCGGAGGCGCTCGCGCAGCACGGGGAACCGCGCGAGCGACCGCTCGACGCGCCGGTCGACGTCGGCGCCCGAGTAGCGGAAGGCGGCCATGCGCAGGTTCTCGTCGACGCTCAGCGGGGGGAAGATCGCCTTCCCGCCCGCGAGCTGGACCACGCCGGCCCTGGCCCGCAGCTCGGGATCGGCGTAGGTGATGGTGCGACCGTTGAGGCGCACCACGCCGCGGCTGGGAACGCCGAGCCCGCTCACGACCCGGAGCGTGGTGCTCTTCCCGGCGCCGTTGGTGCCGAGTAACGCGAGTAACA
>JAPSGP010000309.1 GCA_031177445.1 Acidimicrobiia bacterium | reverse complement strand
GGCAGGGAAGCGCCGATCCACGAGCCCCTCGGGAACATGGTCGTCGACATCGGCGGCGGCACGTCCGAGGTCGCGGTGATCTCGCTCGGAGGCGTGGTCGCGCTCGAGGCGGTACGGGTGGGTGGCTTCGACATCGACGCCGCGATCCAGGCCTACGTGCGGCGCGAGTACGGCGTTGCCATCGGGGAGCGAACCGCCGAGGAGATCAAGTTCGCCATCGGCTCCGCCTTCCCGACCGGCGACGAGTACAAGGCCGAGGTCCGCGGCCGCGACCTCACCACCGGCTTGGCCAAGGTCATCGTGCTCAGCCCGGAGGAGATCCGCGACGCCATCGACGAGTCGGTGCGCCAGATCATCGACATCATCGTGCGCGCGCTCTCCCAGACTCCGCCCGAGCTGGCCCAGGACCTCATCCTCCAGGGCATCCACCTCGTCGGCGGCGGCGGGATGCTGCGTGGCATGGACTTGCGGATCTCGAAGGAGACCGCGCTCCCCGTGCACCTCGTGGACGCGCCGTTGGAGTGCGTCGTGCACGGCGCCGGTCGCTGCCTCGAGAGCTTCGACCGGCTCAAGGAGATGTTCATGGACCGGCCGCGCACGTAGGTTCCAGTCTTGGACGGGCCTCGGTCCGATCACTTCCACGTCGGCACGTCGATTCCCGGGCCGCGGCGCGCCCCCGAGCTCGTGAGCGTGATCGTGCCCGCGCGCGATGCCATCGCCACCATCGCCGAGCAGCTCGCCGCGCTGGCCGAACAGGACTACCGAGAGTCCTGGGAGGTCGTCGTCGCCGACAATGGCTCCCGCGACGGCACGCCCGACTTGGTGCGCACCTGGTCCGGGCGGCTTCCCGGACTCCGCATCGTCGACGCGGCGCGCCACCGTGGCGCGTCGTATGCCCGCAACGTCGGGACCGCCGCCGCCGGCGGCGAGTTCCTGGCATTCTGCGATGCCGACGACGTCGTGACCCCGGGATGGCTCACGGCCCTCGTCCGCGCCGCGCCGAGCAGCGACATGGTCGTGGGCCCGCTCGACCTCGACGCCCTGAACGACGCAGACGTCCGCGCGTGGATGGGATGGAAACCGCCCACCGACGGGCTGCCCGTCGAGCTCGGCTTCCTGCCGGGCGCATTCGGCGGAAGCTGCGGCATCTGGCGTGACGCGCTCGAGCAGGTCGGCGGGTGGAACGTCGAGTACCCGCGACTGAACGACGTCGAGCTCGCGTGGCGGCTCCAGCTCGCTTCGTTCCGGCTCGGCTTCGCGCCCGCGGCCGTCGTGCACTGCCGGTTGCGATCGGATCTGCGCGCCTTGTGGACGCGGAACTACCACATCGGTCAGACCTGGGCTCAGCTGTTCCGTGAGTTCCACGCCCGTGGGATGCCGCGCACGGACACGAAACGGGCGGTGCGAGCCTGGGCCGGTCTCGTGCGCCACGCTCCCGAAGTCGTGCGGTCGCGCGCGCGCCGCGGCGCGTACGTCCGGGTGCTGGCGCGCAAAACGGGCCAGGTCACCGGCAGCATCCGCCAACGCACGGTGTATCTGTGATCGAACGTTGCGAGTCAGTCGCCGAGCAGGTCCTCGGCAGCTTGGCGCACCTGCCAGTCCCGATCGGTGAGGGCGAGTTGGAGGGCGGCGTCGACCTCGGGCCGGTCGAACGGAGCGAGCGCGAGCACCGCGCGCCGGCGGACCGCCGGCTTGTCCTGGCACGCGGTGAGGATCGCGGGGAGGCCGGCAGGGTCGCCGACGGCCCCGAGCGCCGCGACTGCGGCCTCGCGGGCGAGCGCGTCGTCGTGGTCGGTCGCCACGGTTGTCAGGGCGGCGACGGCACGCTGGCGTGAGTTCGGCCCGAGCGAGATGGGCCCGAGCTCGCCCAGTGACCACGCGGCCGCCTCGACCACGGTGACGTCCTCGTCGGCGAGCAGGTGCACGAGCGCGCGAGCGGTGGTCGCCCCGAGCTTCGGCGCAAGCTCGGCTGCCCGCCGGCGGACGGCCGCGTCGGGGTCCCCTGTTGCGGCTCGCCAGCAGGCGAGCGCGCGTCGACGCCCGCCCGCTCGAACCAGCGCCGCGAGGGCCGAGGCCCGGACGCGCGGGTCCGGATCGGTGCGGGCCCAAGCCTCGAGGCGGGTCGCCGCTCCCGGCGGGAGCCGGTCGCGTAGCGCAAGGGACGCCGCCTCGGCCGCCCGCTCGAGCGCTGTCTGCACCACCGACGGCGACGTTAGGCCCGGCTCGGGGCATGGCAGGCTGGCCCGCACACCATGACTGAAGTGCAAGAGCGCGCGACGCCGTGGGCGCCCCCGCCGCCACCGCGCCGGCGTCGCTGGTCGGTTGCCATCTGGGCGGCGCTCGCCGTCGTGGTTGTCGCGGTGATCGTCGCGATGCTCATCCGGCTTCCCTATGTGCTGATCTCACCGGGAAAAGGCACGGCTGTCGACCAGGTCGTGAGCATCGACGGCGCGCGTACCTTCGACGACCCCGGGCACCTCCTGTTCCTCACTGTGTCGGTGTCGACGAGCCGGCCCAACCTGTTCCGACTGCTCACAGCCTGGCTCGACGACGACGTGGAGATCGTGCCCGAGGACGACGTGCTCGGCGGTCGAACAAGAGAAGAGGACGCACGGCTCAACCGCCTCGAGATGGCCGATTCGCAGACGACCGCCAAGGAGGTCGCGCTCGAGCGACTCGGCTACACGGTGATCGCGACGGGCACCGGTGTCGCCGTGATCGCGGTGGTGCCCGACAGCCCAGCCGGCCGCGAGCTCGAAGTCGGCGACGTCATCACGGCAGTCGACGGGCAGCCGGTGACACTCAGCGAGGAGCTGGGCCCGCTCATTCGCGCTCGTGAACCGGGTGAGCCCGTCACATTGACGATCGATCGCGACAGCAAGGAACGGGACATCACTCTGGTGACACGCGCCGCCGCCGACGGGCCCTGCGCCGGCAAGGCCCAGATCGGCGTGTCGGGCGCCACCCGCGACGAGCAGTTCGACTTCCCTGTCGACGTCTCGATCGACACCGGGCGCGTCGGCGGTCCGTCGGCTGGACTGGCGTTCACCCTGACGATCATCGACGAGCTCACGCGGGGCGATCTCACCGGCGGGAACCCCGTGGCCGTGACCGGGACGATCCGGGACGACGGCTCGGTCGGGCCCGTCGGCGGAGTCGCGCAGAAGGCGGTCGCGGCGAAGGACGCGGGCGCGCGCCTCTTTCTCGTTCCCCGGGAAGAGGTCAAGGCGGCGCGACAGCACGCAAACGGAATGAAGGTGATCGGGATCGAGACACTCGACGACGCGCTCACGGCGCTCGAGCGCAACGGCGGCGAAGGCAAGATTCCGGCCGCGCCCGCACCTGCGGGGTGTTGAGCAACGCGCTGAGACGGGCATTGCAAGACTTTGACCGTCGAGCGCACCTACTGTTGTAGCGATGACTCAAGACTTCACGTCGGTGCCCATGGGGCACCAGTTGACACCTGAGGAGATCGAGCATCGACCGTTCCCGCCGGTGCGCAAGGGCGGGGTCGACGAAGATTCGGTTCGCAGCTTCCTGCGCGACGTGGCCGCGTTCATCGAGCAGCGCACTGCGCAGTTCGAAGCGCGCGAGCAGGCGCTCGAGAGCCAGGTCGCGCAGCTGCGCGAGGAGCTGCAAACGCCACCGGTGCCGACCGGCCAGCGACTCGTCGAGCTGGTGGGCGAGGAAGTCGCGCGAACGCTGCGTACTGCGCAGGAATCCGCCGACGAGATGCAGTCAAAGGCGGAAGAGCGTGCCGCACGGATATGGCGCGACGCACAGGAGGAAACCCAGCGCGGTCGTGAGGTGGAGATCGAGCAGGCACGACAGGACGCGCGGGCGATGGTGGAGGCGGCGCGCGAGCGCGGTCGGGAGATGGTCGGAGAAGCGCGCGCGCTGCGCGAGCGCGTCCTCACTGATCTCAATCGCCGGCGCGAGGCGCTGCAGGCGCAGGTCGAGGAGCTGCGCGCGAATCGCGAACAGGTCGCGGCGACGTATCGCTCGCTGAAGCAGACGTTCGACGAAGCATCGGGCGCGTTCGTTCGCTTCGAGGCGAGCCGTCCGTTCGATTCGGTTGTGATCGACGTCCCGCCACCGCCGCTCCTCCCACCGGAGCGACACGTCGAGCCGGTCGAGCCGCGCGCCGACGCGCGCGGTGCCGCGTTGGAGTTGGGCGAGCTGCCGGCCACACCGGCCGCCGCACCCGCGACAGAACCAGC
>JAPSGP010000308.1 GCA_031177445.1 Acidimicrobiia bacterium | reverse complement strand
AGTGGCCGGGGCGCGCCGGCCGCCCGCAGCTCGGCGTCGACCACGAGTTGCTGGACCGGGCCGGCGTCGAGCCCCCAGGGCTTGGGCCAGTGCGGCGCGACGTACCCGGATTCGGCCAACCGCCGGCCCCAGTCGGCGGCGAACCGGCCGTCGGGGGCGTGCTCGCGGAGGAAGGCCCGCACCTCGGACCGGTACTGCTCGGCCTCGGGAGGCAGGTCCAGGTTCATGACGGCGGACCGTACTCAGCCTGCCGCCCGGCGTCATCCAGGACCGGTGGCGGCTCCGAACACATGCTGGGATGGACGGCGCGCGGGCGACGACCGAGGGCCTAGGACTCGCAAGCGACGCTCAGCTCGTGATCGCGATCGCCCGCTACCGCGAGGCGGCGCTGGCGGAGATCTATCGCCGCCACGGGGGTGCGGCGTTCGGCCTCGCCCGGCGCATCGTCGGCGAACGGACGCTCGCCGAAGAGGTGGTCCAGGAGGTGTTCCTCAGGCTCTGGAACCAACCGGATCGGTTCGACTCCGAGCGCGGCTCGCTGCGTTCCTACCTGCTGGCGCAGACGCACGGCCGCAGTGTCGACCTGATCCGTTCGGAGGCTGCCCGTCGCGCCCGCGAAGAGCGTGAGGCATTCCTGGCGACCGATGGCGGCTACGACCTGGAGCGTGAGGTCTGGGACCTCACCCAGGCCGAGCACGTGCGCGAGGCCCTCACCCAGCTGAGCGACGGAGAGCGCAGCGCGATCGAACTGGCCTACTTCGGTGGGCACACGTATCGCGAAGTCGCGGTGCTCCTCGGAGAGCCCGAGGGCACCGTGAAGAGTCGGATTCGGTCGGGACTGACCCGCCTGCGCGGCGCGTTGGTCGAGACGGGAATCGGAGCATGGCGAGAGCACTGACGGACCAGGAGCTGCACGAACTGCTCGGCGCGTACGCGCTCGATGCCGTCGAGGGCGACGAGCGCGAACAGATCGAGCGCTATCTCGAGCGCGACCGGAGCGCGCGCACACTCGTTGCCCAGTACCGAGAGGTCACGGCACTGCTCGCGCAGCCGAGCTCCGAGGCGCCGGTCGATCTCTGGCAGCGGATCGAAGACGCGCTCGACGAGCGCGAGCTGCGGCGGCCGGACTCGACGGTCGTCTCACTCGAGGACCGGCGCTCGCGGGCGCGTCGCCGCTTCGCCGCCGCCCTGGCCGCGGCGGCGGCCGCCCTCGTCATCGGCATCCTCGGCGTCAAGGTCGTGCACCAGGACGATCGCATTGACGACCTCGCCGGGCGCGTCGGCGAAGGCGGGATCCTGGCGGCGGCGCGGAACGCGGTCAGCGACCCGCGCGCCGAACGGGTCGCGCTGGCTTCCGACAACGGCGACCTCGAGGCGCGGATCATCTACCTCCCGAACGGCGAGGGCTTCGTCGTGGACGACAACCTCGACGAGCTCGACGCCGGCCGCACGTACCAGCTGTGGGCGCTCGTCGGCGACCCGCGCTCGCCCGAGGCCATCTCCGCCGGGGTGCTGGGTCGTGACCCGGGCGTGACCGCGTTCAAGGTGGGGGGACCGGTCGTCGGTTTCGCGATCACCGACGAGCCCGCACCGGGCGTCGCTTCACCCGACGACCCGCCAGTCGTGCAGGGCGAGGTGAGCTGACGGCAGGGGAGTGCCGCGACGCGTGGGATCATGTCCCGTGCCGTTCGGCGTCTATGTCCACATCCCGTTCTGTGCCAGCCGCTGCGATTACTGCGATTTCGCGACCTGGACCGATCGCGCGCACCTGATCGACTGCTATGTCGACGCCTGCGTCCAGGACCTCGACCGGCGGGCGACGCGCGGCGAGCTCGTCCCGGCCACGTCGGTGTTCTTCGGCGGCGGTACGCCGTCGCTCCTCAGCGCGCCGCAGCTGCTTCGCATCCTCGACGCGATCCCGCGCGGATCTACACCCGAGGTCACAGTCGAGTGCAACCCCGACTCGGTGGACGAGGCCAAGCTCGAGGCGTACCGAGCCGGGGGAGTCAACCGCCTGAGCCTGGGCGTCCAGTCGATGCGCCCCCATGTGCTCGCGGCGCTGGGCCGCACCCATGACCGCGCCAACGTCGGTCGGGCGGTGCACGCTGCCCGTGCCGCCGGCTTCGAGCGCGTGAACCTCGACCTCATCTACGGGACTCCGGGCGAGTCCGTCGACGACTGGCGGTCGACCCTCGACGACGCGCTCGCCCTCGAGCCCACGCACGTCAGCGCGTACGCGCTCACCGTCGAACCGGCCACACCACTGGGCCGGGCGGTCGCGGCCGGCACCCGCGGCGCGCCTGACGACGACGACCAGGCCGACAAGTACGCGATCGCTGACGACCGCCTGCGGGCCGCCGGACTGGAGTGGTACGAGCTCTCGAACTGGTCGAGGCCCGGCGACGAGTGCGCGCACAACCTCCTCTACTGGAACCAGGACGAGTACACGGCGATCGGCTGCGCCGCGCACGGGCACACAGGCGGCCGGCGGTGGTGGAACGTGCGCACACCCGAGCGCTACATCGATCGGGTCGCCAGCGGGCAGCCGACGGAGTCGGGTGCTGAGGTGCTCGACTACGAGCGCAAGCGCGAGGAGTCCGTCGTGCTCGCGCTGCGCACCCGGGCCGGCGCCGCGGTCTCGGAGCGGGCCCGCGCGGTCGTCGACGAGCTGAGCGGCCTGGGGCTGCTGGGGGAGGTCGACGGCCGCATCGTGCTGACACGGCGGGGCCGCCTCGTCGCCAACGAGCTCACGGTGCGCCTACTGGCCGCGGGCGCGAGCGACCCTGTTGCCGTTGGCACTCGGTAGAATCGAGTGCTAACAGGCGAGCACTGTGCCGGGCTCTCGCGTTCTGCCAGAGCCCGGCCCAGGCATTCTCCGCCGCAGCGCATGAGGCCGCAGGGAACGAGGCCGCAGTGAGCGAAGCCACAGGCATGGACGATCGGAAGGCCGAGATCCTCCGAGCGATCGTCGAGGAGTACATCGAGACCGCGCAGCCGGTGGGGTCCCAGACGGTGGCGCGATCGAGCGCGCTCGGGGTCTCGAGCGCGACCGTTCGCAACGACATGACTGTGCTCGAGCGTGAGGGCTACCTCGTCCAGCCACACACGTCGGCGGGCCGTATCCCGACCGATCTCGGGTACCGCTACTTCGTCGACCACTTCATCAGGCAGCGTGCCCTGCCGGTCGCCGAGCGTCGTGCGGTCGCCGAGTTCTTCGCCACCGCCCACAGCGCGCTCGAAGACCTCCTCCACGAGACCAGCCAGTTGCTGGCACGCGTCACCGACCATGCCGGCGTGGTCGTCGGCCCACCTCACGACGTCGCCGTGGTCCGGTCGGTGCAGCTCGTGCCCCTGCACCCGGGCGTTGTGCTCGCGGTGGCGGTGCTCTCGAACGGCGTGGTGATGAAGCACACGGTGCACCTCACCAGCGAGCCCGACGACGCCCGGATCGCGGCGGCGTCCGTGGTCCTGAACCAGCACCTCGCCGGTCGACCGATCAACGACCGGCCCGAGACCCCCGCGACCGGGGACCCCGAGGTCGACGACCTCGTCGGCGCGACGCGCGATGGTTTCGCCGTCCAACTTGCCGCCGGGAGCGGCGACCCGCTCTACGTCGGCGGTACCAGCCGGCTCGCGACGGAGCAGGCGTTCGCCACCGCCGACCGGGCGGCGCGACTGCTCGAGCTCCTCGAGCACCAGGTGGTCGTCGTCGCGCTCGTCCGCGAGCTCCTCGACGAGGGCGTGAACGTGAGCATCGGGTCGGAGAACAAGGTCGACGAGCTCCGCGACTGCGCAATCGTGCTCGCTCCGTACGAGATCGAGGGTGAGATCGCGGGCACGGTCGGCATTCTCGGGCCGACCCGCATGGACTACCAGCAAGCGCTGGGCGCGGTGGCCGCCGTCTCCGACCAGCTCGGGCGGTTGCTGTCGTGAGCGACTACTACGCCGTGCTCGGCGTCTCCCCGCAAGCCAGCGACGACGAGATCAAGCGCGCCTACCGCGCCCTCGCGCGGAAGTTCCACCCCGACGCCAACCCGGGCGACCCCGACGCCGAGGCCCGGTTCAAGGAGCTCACGGTCGCGTACGAGACCTTGAGCAATCCCGAGCGCCGCCGTCAGTACGACGTCTTCGGCGACGACGGCCAGGGGCGCGTCCGGACGTCGCAGACTATGGGTGACGCCTTCGGCCTCGGCGATCTCTTCGACGCCTTCTTCGGCGGC